>JAUNPN010000088.1:0-12255 GCA_030536655.1 bacterium
TTGAATTAGTTTCATTGATTGCATTAACAAGCGTTGATTTATCTTCTGTAGAAAGTGCAGATAAATCTCCTATAATATTTGAAATAGTTAAATCATTTAGAAATACTGCACCGGATATATCGTAAAGATTAACGGCATCAACGCCCCATCCTTCATCTGTATGATTTATTCGAATCCAGCCAATATCAATGTAACAGCCTCCTGTAGAAGGAAGATAAGTGCCTATTAGATTTTTCTTTATATTGATATTATCGATGGAATCACTAAAAACGGATACCTCCATTTCTCCTGTTTTTGATATTGAAAGCCTTAGAACATAAGTTTCTCCAGTCCATTCATCATTAGGAGAAATATCAAAACTCGGAGAACTGTTTTTAAACTTTATTCCGTCGGCGGATATAAATTCTGTAGCTCCGAAAACAATCTTAGGAAGCAAGTCTATTCTACTCTCAACTCTTTCAGTATTGAAAATTCTTATTTGGTCGTCATCAGCATCGCTAATATAAAGCTGCGGAATACGCTCGATGCCCATTAGAGAGCCAAGCGCATAAGCTACTCCATTTCGTTCATCGTTAGCAATATCAAATTCGTTTGCAACTGTTGCATTGGCAATTGCATTAGCACTTTGCCGGTCTAATGCAGTATCAATTAAAATATTTCCTCCGCCGGTGCCGTTGCTTGGTCTTGATATTAGTGACTGTATATTTTTAGAAAGTTCATCAACCACTGATTTTTCCGCTTTATTTTCAATAGTGTTTTTTAATTCAGAAGATAAATTAGATAGAGCTATGCCGGACGTTTTTGTCCATTGCCCTATGTAAATCCACTCATAAAGACCGTTATCGGATATACCATTACACCGATATATGCACAAGGTTTCAATATTTAAATACATGTCGCCGAGCTTTCCTTCAATGGCGTATTCTTTTGAATTTTCAATATGAGCAATTTCTGAACCGGAAAGCCAATGACGTCCGGCTGTATTAATCGGAATATCACCGGCAAGACGCAATTCATCATCACTGCTGCTATGAGAAATGTATGAGAATACATACAAGTGTCCGGCATACAGCGGAACAATATTCCCGTTATTGTCAGTTCCTGTAATAGATATATTCCGGGAATCTGTGACAATTAAACCGTTGGGACAATCCTTTTCAACAAAGACCAAACAGCTTGAAAGCTTGTTTATAATTGCAGTTGCCTGACCTCCGCTGAATTTTGTATAGCCGTTAAGACAAATCAGTTTATACTTTTCTCGGTTTTCAAGATATGTTATTAAGGAGTTGGCATTATTTAAATTGTCATTAATATCGGTAATACTGTTGTTAATATTCTCCCGCATTGAAGACAAATTACTCGCATTAGCATCAACATCACTTTGTATAAATGAGAGTGTATTTGATGTTGCTGTTTTATACGCATTGAAGTCAGTTTTATTAACCTTATTATTATCAACAGCTGTAACACTATTGTTCAGATTTTGAACAGCGCTGTCTAAATCGCTCTTATTCGCCTTGTTTTCAATAGCATTGGTTAATTGCTGCCCTATGCTTTTTCCATCGTCATCGTCCATTAAGTCTACAATAGACTGAATTAATCCTTTAACATCTTCAGCACTGTAATTTTGCAGCATTGCAGATAACGCAAGCAAAAGATCACGTATTTTTGCGGCGTTTTGCTCCATGTCCGCACCGGGAAGCCAGCGTGCGTCTGTATTAGTTTTTGCCATTTACAAACCCCCTTTTTTAATACTTTATAATGAAATTTAATTCTGTATTCGGTAATTCGATCTTACCTTCTTCAGAAGCTGTAACTCCATATCCATATTCTGGTATCTTGGAACTATCTGCATGCCACCATATAGACCATGGGGTGCGTAATGTACCCTCGTTAGTTTGGTATCCGTTAGAACCGCCTTTTAAATATTTGTTTCGCAAGTCCGGAACTGTGAAATATCCTTCTCCGGTAGTTGTATCATATCCAAGTACTTTAGCTAATTCCGGATATTTGCTGATAGGATAAGACGTCTTATCACATAACAACCAGCCCTCCGGAGCAGTTTTACTTACATATGGAATAACACTGCCGACAGGAATCATATGCTCAATAGTTTCATTAATTTTGTCCATAATTACGGAGAACTTATCTCCGCTTTGAAATTTCTCCATAAAAATACCTCCATACTAAAAAACGACCTCGGCTGCGGAGGTCAAATTAATGGTCATTTTGCAATCAGATTCTATATTATAAGAAATACTGTCAATAATAAATATTTCATTGTCAATTCCTAATGTCGGGAAATTCAATAGTACCGCTCTGTTTACGTCTAAAAAGGGCATACAGGTGCATGACATCGAAACTGACATTAATCCTCGTGACTGACGAACCATTTCATAGCGGCTCTGCTCGGCGCATAGCTCGTCTGAGAATAACTTCGGGTTGCTGTTTGTCTTAGGCAGCAACGGCATATCATATATGTTGTACAGCGAATGACGGTTTGTATTTTGCGCTGTGCCGGTAAACTGATACCCGTTAACTACAGCACCTTTTGTTTTTATCTGATTATAGTATTCCGTCTGTTTATACTTAATCTGTGGATAGTCACAATCCATACCATATTCATCAAAATTCCATATTACAGGAACATTATTATTAATAAATTCCCAAACATTGCTTTCCACATTAAAATGTCCGAGCTCATCATAGTAACAGTCAGATGAAATTGTATTAGCCATGCTGAGGAGAGGGTCAGCTATATTTTGACCTGCGTCCTGCTTGATAGTGTAATAAGTCAACGTATCCCAGTACTGGGAATTAAACTTAATTGGCTTACAGTCCCACATACCACCAATACCGTTACTGTCATGTATAATAGCTTCAAAAGCAAGCCGCATAGGAACCTGAGTCGGAATAATTGTTTTAAATTGAGTGTTTCCAAAAGCAGAGCCATCCCATAACCCCCATTTATCGGTTAAAGATAATGAAATGGTCTGATTGCTGCCAACGGAAGACGGAACAGGCTCAGCCAAAATAAATATCCCGTGAGGCTGCCAGTATACAGTATCGTCGATTAGCACTCCTACATCAAGTCTGAACTTCATTCCGCGCCATAGATTTTCCCTTGCTCCATATCTCCACTTGTTTTCTTGGTTGGCAAGAACAAGGCTGAGCGTTCGCCTTTGTCCGGATTGATATGTAATGCTCATATTTGCAGATATAACATCACTGCTTATTTCATAATCCACTATTTCATTATCTGTAAGCACAAATATCCTAAATACGCTTATGACAGTTTCATTTTTGAAATATGTATGAAGCAAGTTATAATCAAGCAATAATAAAGAGGGCAAATGAACCTCATTACTTGCCCTCATGATATATTCATTGCTTGTGTTTTCATAGATGTATCCGTTTTCATATATATTCATGAAGTTCCCTCCTTGTTGTTCATAGAACCGTAGAGGAGATAATTATCACCACTCATAAGACTATATTCATCAGAACTGTAAAGATAGCTGTTATGAAGTGGATTGAAGGGGAGCGGAGTACCATGGATTGAGATAATATCCAAATCACTCTTTTGCCTCCATGTAAAACTGGTAGTGCATAGACTTCCCGGAACATCTAAATACTCACCTGACACACCTGCTTCAAAATTGCCAGGCAAAATTAAACCTCGTAAGTCAGTCAGGCATTTCAACTGAGGCGTCCGTACGAAATCCATCCAAGTAGTAAGAATATCATAATCTTCATCATAATCACCGCTGGTACGGCAATTAACACATCCTAATAAAGCTGAGATATTCTTAGTGATATACGAACGGTTTCCAACGCTCTCTTGATTATATTTTGCAACAGTATCATAAAAGGTTTTATCATTGTTGATATTCCAACCACTGTCTTGTAAATTGAAACGGAATACCCAAACCGTATCAAGGTCTGCGATAAATGTCCGCTTTTCATCATCTATCGGCTTTAATCCAAATACACTTACAGCGCCGCTGTTTAACTTGATAGGCTCAGTTTTAATAGGCGAAGCTACGTAATATAAATCGGGATTATCGGTTTTTTGGACTAATGGATATATATAATACGTATATTCACAATTATCTCCGCAGGCAAAATCCTCAAGACATAAGCATTTTGTGCCTTCAATAACTCCTGTCTCATAAAGTGTATCGTCTGTTGTACCAAGTGTTTTATATACATGGAACCCCGCAATACCGTTAAGGTTGTCAGAATACCCCGTTCCGTTCAATGTGTAATTAAAGTCATTGAGAATGACAGTATTGTTATCCCAGTTCCAGTTGTCGCTGAATAGTTTATCAACAGTAGAACTGACTGCGTTATTTACTACAGCAATCTTTTCAAATATAATATCTCCGAAAAGAACCAATCGTGGACACCCAAACAGATTTTGACCTAACGCTTGCTCAGTACATGAGTGTTCAATCTCTGTTCCGTCAGAAAATATCTGCTTTAACCTACAGCCATCTCTGCTGATAACCAAAAGCCATTCACCTTCTGATATCTTGTCCTCTGTATGGAAGTAATAGTCATCGAGCCATATCATATCTTTTGTAATATCGTCATATATATACGGAATTGACATGTTCGCTTCCGGTTTGCTTAAAGCAGCCTGTACTTGATTCACGCTGTAATTATCATACAGTTTAAAGATATATTCTTTTTCGGAGGTAGTAACAACAATTGCTGTGTTTGTATATTTAATATTCACGCTGAATCCGTCAGAACATATCAATTTGACAATGTTTCCTGTTGTAGCGTCCAAACCTTTAAACTTTAACGCAAGAGCAGCGTGTTCAAACCGAAGCGGTTCTCCAAAGTCATCATGGTAATAATTTAAAACAGTTTCCGTTTTAAGATGAACTGCATTATAGCTTATACCGGAGGCAATTTCTCCGTTAGAAATTTTTACATATTCGTAAAAGCCGGTCACTTTTGGAGTTATAGAGGTTATTTTACTCCAATCAATAATAATACTGTTATGAGCTTCGTAATATTCTGCAACTGCATATTGAGGTAAAGCCGCCCCGCCATACTCTGTCTTTAAGTATACTTCTCGTGTATGAATCCTTTGAGCGGTATCTGTGATATTTATTTTTATCATATATAAAGCATCTGAGAAAAATTTATCATATTCACATATAAGCTGTTGATTATACTTATTTGCAGAGGAATATTTCAGATCAAAACGTTGGTATTTTTCGTTGTACTTATATACTTGAAAATTATGATAATTACTAAAAATACCCTCTGACTGCTCGAATTCAATATTTAAAGCCAAATTACAGTAGGTTAAAACAAAAGGAGCCTCAAATGAGGTATCGTCTAAAGATTTGCCCGTATTTTCTGTAATCGTTATTACCGGTTCCTTTTCAACGTCAAAATATGCATATCTGCTGTCAATATAATTGGAAGTAATTGAATAAGTGTCACTTGCAGATACCCGTTTGCTGTCAATATCAGTTTTAATATCCGCATTTTTAATGTAAATATAACCGTGAATAGGATTTCCGTAGCTGTCGAAATATTTTGAGATTTCTGTCGAGTCGGTATAGTTGTCAAAATTACCGTCTTCAATTTTATTGCCGGCATCATATAGTCTATAATAAGCAATAGGATATTGCCGATTATTTATTTTGAAGTAATACTTTGCATTATTATCAATATATTTTAAAATATTATTAATAGTGGTACGAAAATTATCTTGGATATCGTTTCCGGAAGCTAATATATAACTATGTTCTTTTCCTATAACATAATCATAAATACATGTATGCGGCGTACCTATAATTTTAACATATTCATCTTCAGAACCGGTTGTATCTGTTATGGTATCTATGAGATCTAAACCACCGTAACCGATTTGATTTATACCATTGTTGGCTCCATTTATTGTTCCCTTGGAATATAACCTTATACTCCATGCGTATTGACCTTGATCTGAAATTAATGTTCCAAGATTAGGATTTGTTACTCTCTTATAAGAGGTATATTCACGTCTGCCGGAAGAAGTGTCATATGAACGCAAATACCTATATAAGCAATAACCTGAATATTCCGCCTGTAAATCAAGCTCGACAATAACTCGGATACAGTGGCTTTCTCTATAGACTTTCCCATAGACTGTCTTCAATGTAGATTCCGTGTCATTATATACGTCTCTGTCAAACGGCAGCATATAATCTCGGTTATTTATACGTAGTCTTAACGCTGCATAGCATAAGGTATATTTCTTTCCGTCATCATCTGTATATTCTGTATCGTCTATCATTTCAATAGCAGAGCCGGATTGCAATTGAGTTGTTAAGCTCAATGTATTTCCCCCTTCAAGAGAAATAGTATTCTTATCCGGGCTAAGAGACGTTGGCATATATATCATAATCTTTCACCTCGCTTTGTTATATAATAAAAAGAACAGCAGACAAGTTCTACTGTTCTTTACTAGTTTGCATTATTTTTTATAAAGAGCGAATAATTTTATGATTTCTCATATAAATAAACCCTTGCGCATCTTGCTAAATGCTAATACCGTTATATTTGATATAGACTAAGGAGAATTCTTTACTCAAACAGTAGTAACAAAGGACTTTGCAATCTGCATACTCTTATATTCCCTCTCTGCATTTTTTTTGAATTTTTCGGTTAGTGCTACATCTAAATCATTAATTCTTTTAGACATGTCTGTCTTATCATAAGTTACACTGCTAGATATTGTCAAACCTAATTCTTCATTGACATACGTTTTCATATTCATATCTCCTTTAAATTGTTATAATACATGTTATATGGTATATCCATATTATCATACGTGTTGATGTTGTGCATAATGCTGTCAATAGAGTTGTTCGGATTACGATATCCAAAAAGATTTTTATATCTTATTGAAATAATGCTGCAAGATACATCTACTCGAGTTGATGTTGCATCAATAATAATTTCACCAAGTGCTTTGCCTTTTGTGTACATATCATAAGTAGATATTTCTGCTACCCATAGGAATTTAGGAAAATTAATTTCCATATATATGTTTCTTAAATTATTTGGCTCCGCATTATGAACTTTATAGCTCTTATATTTTCGTGAACTTGTTAAGAACAAGCGAATCACGATGGGGTTCTCGTCTGACAGACCAGGCGTATAACGATTTATAAAATCCCACATATTTAACTTTGCTAAAATCTCATATACCAATGTGTGTGCATCGTCTGCGTCCAAGAAAATTCGCTTATACAGTGGAGCAACAAAGACCGACACGCTTGTATTATCATATATTGTTAAATTACTGAACTCTTCAATCGTATATGGCATTTGATTATCATCGACTATTACATATTTATTATACAACTGCGAAGAATCAATAAATGGTACAGAGTTTGCATGTTGGATTGAAACATCTTTCAGAAGAAGTCTATCTGATGAATGCCCAATGCAAACAATAGAATGTCTTATAACATTACCGTTTTTATCATTACCCTGAACTCCAACCGCTAAAGGAATACCTGATTCAACATAATAATGAAACAGTCTCTTTAGAATATCATAGCTGTAAACGTTGCCGGCATATAATTTGGGTGCAAATGAAAAAGTTTTTAGCAGATTGGCAACTTTAAAATAATCCAATCCGTCCGAAGGTAAAACTCTCTCATATGACAACGATTCCAATTTACCTATAATATCACAAGGTAAAATGGTTCTATATTCAGGATATCTATTACCATAATATTCTAAAATATTCCAAATTGTTGTTTCGGCGCATGTCATAACTTCCACATCCTGCGACAAGAAAGGAAATGCGTCTATTTCTAACATGTTACCTAAAATTTCAGTACTAAAAGTTGTAGTCCTAATATATGCATTTACATCATTTAACTTGCATGGGTCTAACAATGTCCTTCCTATAGGACGCAAAAAAAGCGGTCTTAAAACAATTATTCCTATAAAAGCGTTATCAAGCACATTATGTTTGTCATCTTCGTGAAAATAATTCAAAGGAATATCACCCCGAAAAAAAGCAAGTCGATGACAATTCCTATTATAATCGAAATGTTTTCCTGCATAATAGGAGTAATATGTATCTCTATGCAACTTATCAACATAATATGGTTCTATTACAACTGACACAGGTAAAGTCATTCTCCGCATTATTGCATGTAAATTTGAATTATTTATCCCCGTACAAACACTCTCCAGTTGATTAATAAAGTCACTAATATCGGACGTTGTTTCAATTACTGATACTTGCACCTTATCCAATTTTGACACCACCAATTTTTGTATCTAATATTATTACTATCTATAATCTCATAATAATAGCCTTGATATATTTATGATATTGTAAGATAGTTCGTTACTGAAACCACAGTAATATTATATTATAAATATTTGCTTATGTCAAGGAAAATATCGATTATTTGTTGAATTTTATTTTTATACATAAAAACCATTTACTTATATTTCTGCATTATGCCCATCTCATTCTTCATCTTTTGTATTTCATTCTTAATTTCATCAACATCTACAGCGTCCGGATCAAGCTTATACAGTGCAATATGATTAATGCCGTCCACAGTACCCATCTTAACATATTTCAGCCTGTCATCATCTGTAAAAGCAATTCCTGTAGCATTCTTTACATTATATTTTACATCGTTGTATTCTGCAACAGCATTTAATCTGTCCTTTATTTGCATTAACTGTGCGTCATACAAGTGTATAATGTCGCTGCTTCCGAGCCTGCGTTCAATTCTGTCGTCAATAATGTTTATCAATATCCCTATCAAGTCGTTTATCGTTTCTTTTGTAAATGGCGAACCCCCCGAGTCGAGGGGGTTCCGCGTCGTATTACCTGCAATTTGTTCCATATATTTACCTCATGTTTTTTGTCACCGAATATTCGCTTTTCATTTCATTTATTAATCCGTTAGCGAAATCATTAGCATTTCCGACCGGATTACGAATCACAATATCACCTGCAAAATTGTAATTCGTAATCTCATCTCTCTCTCCGGATTTTACTTCGGGGAGAGAAACGTTAACGAGACTTGATAAAATGCCTTTAGCAATAGAATTGTAACCGTTTTGCAAGAAGTCAAAAGCTCCGTTCATAGAGATGTAATCAGCAAGGTCAACTGTTTTATATCCTTGTGGAATAAATGAGATTATATTATCGTCTTGATTGAGATCATTGCCTGAAACAACAGTTCCTCCGCTTGTGATAACCGCTTTTTCTTTCGCAGCGATTTCAACCGTACCGTTGACAACAGTTTTTTCGGCTGAATTGGATGTCGCTACCCTGCGCGCGTGTTCACCGGCAATTTCAACGTTGCCCGAAACCACTGTTTTATTATCACCCACATAGCGCGCCTGCATAGCCTCTATAGCTTTATCGGCAGCTATACCTGACAGTATATTGGTCACGGCTTGTTCTGCAAGTATTTTAGCCTGTTCCGGATTATACTCAAACATTCTCATAAGCTTGTTGCCCATTAAGAACTCAGCGTATGGATTGTAAATGTTATATCCTGCATTGTGCGGGTCGGTAGTAGTCTTATAATCGTGGTCAGCCTTTAAAGCTTCCAGTATATTTGCGCCTGTGACCGCGTCTATTACGCCTTCCTCAATTGCTGTTTCAATGACCGGAATACGTGCTTTATAATCATAATTATAATCGTATCCATGACTTACCTTATCCATGTCAAGCCCGTTATATAATGAACGCGTATTGTCTGTCGATGTAATATAGTACGGATTTGCGTGAATTATTGTTTGAAGCATAGCGTCAAATTCTTCAAGAGTACCAATATTATCTGCAAGCTTTATCTTCCAATCATCATCCATCTCGTTAATCATTTCAATCCGATTGCTGATAGCGGCGATTTCCTTGTCATAAGCATCGCTGACTCTTTGCATATTACGTACATCTTCATTTTCAGCATTTGTAATCTCGGTATTGGCTTTCGTATTCTCAGCGTCAATCCGCTCCTGAGTCTTGTTGTATGCGTCCTCCGGATCATGAATATTAACAACTTTGTTACCCATAATGACTTGTGTATCGCGTTCTTTCATTGCATTTTCCAAAGCGTCGCGCTTCTTGGCAATGTCAAGTTCTTGCTTAGATACCTCAAGACGCTCATTAAGAGCTTCCATTTGCTTGTTATATTCAGCAGTAATTCCTGCCTCCTGCCATTTATCTTCTTCTTTGAGCTTGTTGATGTCCCTTCGATAATTTTTATACAGTCTGTCAGCTTCAGCCTGAATCTCATTAATCGCCTTTACCTCTGCATCATAATCATCCTTGTTGAATAACTGTCTGCGTGTCTTAGGGTCGAGCCAATCTTCAAGCCGCATTGCTGATTCAAGATCTCTCTTTGCATTTGTCAATTCATTACGTAAGCCTTGACTTAGGCTGTTGTGCGATTGTGAAGCGGCAGTGACGGCGTCATTCATGTCTTTTTGATATGTAAGAACATCTGCAAGGCGCTCTTGTAACTCAATATACTTCTCAACCTTACGTATAGCTGCATCGTCTTGAAGTTTACTTATACTGTCAGCGTAATCATCTATTGTTTCAGAAGCTTCGTACCAAACCTTTTTGTCCTTCTGCACAAGTTCAAATACTTGCTGCATTATCGGCACTAACTCCGGCATAGCAACAGCCATTCGCTCAATATCCTTTTCAAATTGAGCTGTGGCATCTCCGTTGGCGTCATACCATGATTCAATATCGAACCTCTCTAATACAGGTTTATACATTTCATTGTTATACAAATCAAGAACACTCTGATGAGCAGTGTTTTTCTTGTTGTTTAGCGACTCAATGCTCTTATTGTATCCGTCTGTAAGCTCATTGCCGAGCTTCGTTTTCTCTAAAGCATCATTTTCTTCCTCATACTGCTTTTGGAGTTTTTCATTTGACTTGTCAAGCCATGACATTTCATCATCATAAGTCTTAAGCTTTCTTTCCTCTGTGGATACAAGATAGCTTGTATAGCTTTCCATTTGCTGTACATAATTATCATTATACTCATCTACTGTGTTAGTAATTTCATTATAAGCCTCAATGATTGATTTGAGTTCATCGGCGTTGGCACCTTCGGATTTTTTCTTATTGTAGTAGGAGAGGGTTGTCCTTTGGACTTCCTGAGCTCTTTCAAATTCAGCCTTTACCTGTTCAATTCCAAGCTCAGCGGACATTCCCATTATCGCCGATACATAATCGTCTGTAGCTTTAGTTATTTCACCTCTTAGCGCAATAAAACCATCGGTTCCGACAGCTTCCATAAGTCGCTTATCATAATCTTTAAATAACTCTGACTGTTCATTTTGGTATGCCTGTAGCTTCTCCCATTTTTCAGCGAACGTATCATCAATTTTTTGAGCTTCATCGATGCTTTCTTTTATGTAATTAAGCAGTTCGCCTTGAAATTGTTCATCGTCAGCAGATGCAGTATTACTTTCTCCGGTAATAAGGCTCTTTATCTCAGATTTGAAATCCAGCTTTGGCAATGCGGCTGTGTTTTCTGCTGTGGCGGACATATCGGAAGCCATACTCGATAATATGCCTTGATTCGATAATGAGCTTTGGTACACTTCATTCATGCCCGAATTAACAAGTGTATTTTTCAAGGTGTTCATAATGCTTGATACATCAGAACTCCAACTCTTGTTTGTAGCATAATTATAACCCATTTCAGCAATGGTTTTTTCACCCCAGCCATTATAGAAGTCTTTCAGTAAATTTGCTGCATACTTCTGAGCTGCTTCTCCTGTGTTATTACCAAAATTATAAGCACCGCCATAGGGGTTGCTGTCAACAGCACCGTACCCCCAAAGATTTCCTTTATCTCTTGCTATCTTTGAAGTGCCCCAGCCGCTCTCGAAAGCACCGATACCGAGAATAGCAAGCGCAGAAATGCCGCTGTCGTTTTGAGCTTTAAATATACCCTCTGCATCAGATGTTTTAACCACACTGCCTGATTTACTGAAATGTTTCTGAATAAGAAGCGCTATTTGCTCTACAGTAAGCTTAGGAAGTTCTGTTACTACATCAAGATTGCCAAGATTTGAATAATCTCCCAAGGTACCATTAGCATACTGAGGTAATACCTTTGCCGTTGTCTTTTCTCCCACAACATCATATTTATTGGTATCTATAAATGTAGGCTCGTCAATAGTAACCATTTCACCGGTTTTCTTATTGATAAGAATTTCTTCTTTGTAATTCTC
>JAUNPN010000088.1:12355-14365 GCA_030536655.1 bacterium
TCACCATATCTTCCCAAGACGCAGTATCAAGTCCCGGAGCTTGAATCGGATTATTAATCATCCAATTATTGGTATCGACAATAATACCCTCCACAATATTGCTGAATGACTGAGTTTCCGCAGCCTTTTCGGCATGGTCTTGTTTTTGCGCCTGTGAAGTGGCTGTATTTGTTTGTAATTGTGTTGTCTGAACCCCGGAAGAATATTTTGAATATTCTTCTTGCGCTTCGTTAAGGCTTTCGATAAGCTCTTGACGTTTTCGCTCATTATCTGCAAGCGTTTCCTGATACTGCATATCAAGCGCGGTCTTCTGCATTTGAGCGAGAGTATCATAATGAGCCTGCATATAGTCCTCATACTCACGGCTTTCAGCTCGCTGCTTATCGACAGCAGACTGTGGAACAGTGGGGGAGAGCGTAAATTGCAAACCGGTCAATCCGCCCTTTTTAAGTGTTTCGACATTGCGGTCAAACAGAGAAGAAGCTCTTTCAAGTGAACTCTGTCCTAAAGTACTTATTGATTTCAGAGCAGATGTGTAATAGTCGGTGATGTCTTTAGCATACTGAATAATATTCTTTTTATTTTCAGCAATACTATCAGTTATAGATTTTGCGCGAGAAGCTACCTCATTCGCCATTTCAGCATTGATAGGTTTTACGGCTGCAAGCTGATTGAACTCATTACGCAGTAGTTCCGATTTCTGAGATGCAAGGTCGAGCTGACGTGTAGTTGTTTCCAGCTTACCAACATAATCATCTTCTGCCTGCATATCAAGGGTTGAAGAAAGAAGACTTAACGTGTTATCAATCTTTTCAATAGACTGCTCAAGATTATCAAATTTGTTCTTTAGTTTATCAAGTGCTTCGGATTCTGATAAGTCCTCAAGCTGTTCATTAATATTCTTTATATTATCCGCCGTATCTTTTTCTTTATCTTTTTCTTTGTCTTTTGAATCGGACGGTTTAAACTGAGGTGTTGTGCCTTTATATGAAACGCCGCTTATGCGAGATTTCAGATTTTCAATTTGTTCGTTGTATTTTGCAATATTTTGAGCAGCGCTAAGAAATTGTTTTGAATCATCATCAAGATTATCGTCCTTAAATGCGACTAACTTACCGGCTTCGTCATATTGAGCAACTGAATTGCTGCCATAGCTGCCCTTAGTAATCCTACCCTTTGAAGCAAGCAGAGTATAAGCGTCAGCAAGTGACTTAATACCCTCAATTTCAGACTGCATAATACCCAACCTTGACAAGGTTTCTGTCATTGAGACTGACGTCATAGATTGTTGAGCTAACGCCTGAAGTTCAGCTAAAGAACTGAATTCATCAGCTGTAATGCCGCATGCTTCAGCTTCTGCTTGTAATGCCTGAACTTCTTCGGTTGACATTGATGCAAGATCTTCTGATTGCAGAGCCTCTAAAAACTTTGTACGGGCGACCATCTCATGAGCTATTGCAGCAGAATTAGCGATTCCTGACTCGTCAAGCATAGCGGCAACCATGTTTTCATCAGCGTCTGTAAGCTGTCCGGATACAACCTTGTTCGTTATGTATTCCTGTGTAAGAGCTGAGATTGCCTTAGCTGCTTCATCAGCTGTCGTATCTGAATTAAGCAGAGCAGATATATACTTCTCAATATTCGGCACAGCATTTTTGAAAGTATCAGAAATATCAGCAACGGTAGAATACTGTAAAGAACCCTCGTCAGACAGTTCGTCCATTGCAGTCTTAAGCTTTTGAAACGACTCTGCCATACCTGAGTTATTAAGGGCTGTAAACTTGTCATTTAAGGTTTGCGCCGTAGTATCATCGGTAATTTCTTTTTTAGCCTGTTGAATACGCTCAATCAGTTCGTCCCAAGATAAAAGAGTCCCATCCGAAACATCCAAATTCGCTGCGACTTGTAAATCACCAATGGTCAATTCTCCGACTTTGTCATCAAATTCGTCCTGAAGGAAATTTTGAATCTTGTTTATTAAAGGTTCGTTACTGTTTTCATCAAGATTAA
>JAUNPN010000089.1 GCA_030536655.1 bacterium
GCCCGGGGCGAATGCTCCGGGTTTTATTGTGTACGCTATATTATTTTACGCTTACGCTTTATGAATCGGAAAGCGGATTTTGAAGGTTGTACAAAAAAGACAATGCAGGGACTTATGAAAGCAGTTGGGATAAAACCCAAAAGCAAGGACATGGAAAGGTAGGATAGAGATGGAAAACAAAATAAAACTAAACATGGAGAAGGCACTGTTTAATGCTATGATAGCAGAATTGAAATTGTACATATCGGTTATGGGCGATGATGCAGCGGATGCAGTGTGGGTTTTGGAAACAATAAACCGCAATACAGAGTTTGAAACAGGCATTGACGGCATGGACATTGCTGTGCTGCGGCTGGATTCGATGCAGGTAACGGCTTTGGTATACATCCTGACAACGGTAGCATCAACAGAGGTAACCGACGAGGATTCGGATTATTATGCGATAATGAGCGCGGCATTTGACCTTGATGGAGGTGATACAAGTGATTACATCAGAAATAAGTTTTTTGGATAAAAGCCTGACTGTAGATCTTTCATGTCCGCCAATCAAGCTGCATAGGGAATTGCAGGATATGGGCGTGCTTACGCCGCAGGATTTAATCAGACTGGATAATATGAGAACGCTTAAAATACATCTTTATCCAAATGATAGTCGCGGAGAGCAGATTATAGATTTAGTAAGCACAAAATCGGACACGCTCGGAGAGCTTAATCAGTTATGCTACAGCATTAAATGTATGGACAGACGCGATTCGGATAGGTTTTTTGAAAACCTTGACTGCGGCAAGTACAAAACATTGGCTCAGGCACAGCACGACACAGATGTAATGCGCGGGCAAAGACGCATTAAAAATAAGAAAAATAAATTTGAAAGGTAGGCGGTAAATATGGTAAAGAAGATTATTGCAATAACGGCAATTGGAATGACAGCGGCAGGTATGGTTATCATAAAGCTATTTGGTAAGAAAAAGTAGTTTGAAGATGCTTTATAGAATTGGAGGTGAAGAAGTTGCCGACCAAAACACAGAAAATATATGAGCTTCTGCAAGACACATCGGATTCGCTGTCAGATTACCGTCACTGGAGAGCGTTTTTAGATACAGCGGCATGGCAATATAAATATTCATTCAATGACCAAATGCTGATTTATGCACAGCGTCCTGATGCTACGGCTTGTGCACGGATTGAAGTCTGGAATGATACCATGCACCGGTGGGTAAACCGCGGCGCAAAGGGTATTGCACTGCTCCGTGAGGACGGGAACCGCATGGGTTTAGAGTATGTTTTTGATGTATCGGATACGAACAGCAGAAACGGCTATGATGTGCAGCTTTGGCAGTATGATGAGCGATACAAGGACGCAGTGGTTGAAACGCTTGAAAATACCTTTGGAAAGTTAAAGGTCACAACTACAATTTATGACGCTGTTTTATGTGCGGCTCATAATGCGGTGCAGGATAATAAAGTTGATTATCTGCGTGAGCTGAAGTATTTGCAGAGTGAAAGTCTTTTGGCGGGGCTTGATGACGTCAATCTTGATTTGAGATTCAGACAAACCGCAGAAGCGTCTGTTGCATATATGATTATGAAGCGTATGAATTTGCAGCCGGAAAGTATGCTTGACTATTCCGAATTTGAACATATCCGTGATTTTAATACACCGGAGGTCATGAATATTTTAGGCAGTGCGGTCAGTGTGATTTCAGAGGACGCACTTCGCAGTATATCACAGACGATAAGAGCTGAAAAAAGACATGAGAAATTTGCACAGCAGCAAGATATAAGATATAATAGAAATGAAACAAATATTGAAAGGAATGATGACGATGGCAGAGATAGCATACAAGACAGTGGGCGATTACCGGATACCCGACCTGACGGTTCCGACAGAGGAACACAGGATAGGCAAATACGGGCAAATGAGAAGGACATATCTCAGAGAACACCGCAAGCCGCTGTATTCGATACTGATGATGAAGGGCGAGCTGTTCAGTCACTTGGAGGAAGTGGACAGGACGGCAGCGGAGCAGATAGAGCAGATAGTAGCGCAGATGGCGGCGCAGGAGGGAGTGACGGAAACAATGAAAGCGAAAGATCCGTTGCGATGGACAGGTTTGATGAACAATTTTCTCCATTCAGCCGAGGAGATAATACTGCCGGAACTGGTGTACAATTAAGTCTGTTTGATGTATCATTCCCCACGGAAGAAGAACAACGGAATATAATAGAAAAAGCAGAGCAGGTTCAACGCTCTGCTTTTTCTATGCCTCAGCAGATTATTGATGAAGTATTGACCACAGGCGGCAATGATCGCGACAGCGTTATGAGAATATGCGTTCAGTACAGCAAAAACAAATCCGCAGAGGAGAATATTGCTTTTCTTAAAAATGAGTACGGCACAGGCGGTAAAGGCTTTATCTTTGACGGAAACAAGGTTTCCGTATGGTGGAATGAGGCCGGACGCATGGGCGAGCAGTGGAGTGAAACGGAACGACCAGCCAACGGAATACGCATTGCCTACGGTGAACGTGCGAGCGGACGCGGTGAGCTTGTTTCGTGGGAACAGGTGGAAAAACGTATCGGCGAATTGCTGGAACTTGGACGATTTGCACCGCAGGAAACGCTTGATGGTATGAATGAGTTTGAACGCAGAACGGCGGCGGTGAATTTTTACGAAATGTATCGTGACTCAAACCGTGACGAGTATCCGGAATTGGAGGAATATTTCAACAAAGAGTGGTTTAAAGGGGCATATGACGATACCATAAGCAGAACAGCGGAGTTTTTCAAAAAATCTGAAAATGTAAACTTTGCTATAACTGCTGCGGAAACGATGAATAGCCAATATGCCGAAAATAAAAATATAATGCGTTTCAGACTGTATTCGCCCGATAAGGTTTTATCGGTCTTAGAGGATTTGCGGCTTGAACACAAAACCTTTACTTTGGACAGGACAACGCAGACAGCACCGAGTTTTATTACAGAGGATGAAATTGACAGGCTGCTGACGCGCGGAAGCGGTTACAACAGCGGAAAAGTACGCATTTATCTGTATTTCAATGAGCATACGGACAGAAAAGAACGTATCGATTTTCTCAACAACGAATATGGTATAGGCGGCTTTGGCGGCGGCGTGTTCAGCGAAAATCACGACTACAAAGGCATTGTGTTCAGCAGAGATGATATTCTATCTCCGTTTTCAAAGGTTACAATTCCGTGGAACAAGGTAGAACGTCGCATTGACAGTCTCATAAAATCGAATCGGTATTTAACCGAGCGTGAAATTGCAGAGGATATTCCGCGGTACAGGTCAGAACAGGAACAGCAGAAAATCCGTAATGAAAAGTATGATTATCTGCACAATATGATTACCGATGAATGGGACAGCGTTTCAAAAGATGAGCGTATGCAGACCTTGCCGAAACGGCTTGCGTATTTTACCGACCTTTTGGAGAATTACGAAAAGCAATATTTTGACCGGCATCAGGTTGAGGATCTGATTGACAAAACAGAAATCGGTATCAGTGAAGCAATAAAAAATCCGCAGACGCGGCAAAGTCTGATTGATACGATGAATGATTTAAAGGGTTATTCAACGGGGCTGACGGCGGGCTGTGCATATAAATTTGCGGAGGAATTGGCGGAGATTAGGAATATAACGCTTGAAAAAGTCGGTGATTTTTATGAGATTTACGGTGAAGAAGCAGTAGAAGCCGCAAGGGTTCTGGAGATTACATTAACACGCAGGCATAATGAAAACGGTGATATTCCTATGACAGGATTTCCGGTACACGTTTTGGAACGATATACACGGATTCTTAATGAAAGCGGTTATGTCGTTGATATTCCGCAAAAGGAATATGACCTTGGGTTTGGAAGTCTTGGAAACGGAACGACTGTATGGAACAGGCTTGAAGAAGAAAACGGCGATTACAAAACCGTTGCGCACATAGATGAAACCGGTGAAATCAAATATTATGAGGATTTGCCGGATGATGTGAAACAGAGAATAGAAGCGCAAGCGGAGTATGACAATATAATAGGAAGAAATCTTGTTATTGATGAGCGTAGTTTTGTGGTTGAGAGTGTCGATTATACAAGCGGTGACGTGAGTATGCGAGACGTAACCTTTGAAAATAATGTTGGATTTCCGATAAACCGTGTTGAAAAAATAGACGTGGTAGAGCGTATATTGACGGAACAGGAGCAGACTGCGGAAGTAAAGCAGGAGGAGAAAAGTGAACACACAGAGGAAACCGAGCAAGTGCAAACTGAACAGTCTGACTTGACACCAAATTTTAAAAGACCTAAACCCACAAGGGTTGACAACACTGTGATTTATCCCGAAATACCTATGTCGGAGCGTCATAATTTCCGTATTACAGACGATAACCTCGGTGTAGGAGGTCCAAAGGAGAAATTCAGAAATAATATTGCTGCTATCGAAATGTTAAAAACGCTTGAAGAAGAACACAGGCTTGCGACACCGGAGGAACAGGAGATTTTATCGAGATATGTTGGTTGGGGCGGTTTATCGGATGCGTTTGATGAAAGTAAAGATAATTGGCATACTGAATATATTCAGTTGAAAAACCTGCTGACAGATAACGAATATACCTCGGCGCGTGAAAGCTCACTGACTGCATTTTACACACCGCCGGTGGTAATACGTTCGATTTACAACGCTCTTGAAAATATGGGATTGAATAATGGAAATATCTTAGACCCGGCAATGGGTGTAGGAAATTTTGAAGGAATGATGCCTGACAGCCTGAGCGGATGTAAAGTGTATGGAATAGAGCTTGACAGTATTTCCGGCAGAATTGCACAGCAGCTATATCAGAAAAACAGCGTGGCAATTCAAGGCTATGAGAACAGCACTCTACCCGACAGCTTCTTTGACTGTAGTTTTGGAAATATTCCATTCGGGGACTTCAAACTGCTTGATAAAAAGTACGATAAGCACAATTTCCTTATTCATGACTACTTTTTTGCTAAAACACTTGATAAAGTGCGTCCCGGAGGTGTGATTGCGTTTATCACATCAAGCGGCACGATGGACAAGAAAAACTCCAATGTGAGAAAGTATATAGCCCAAAGAGCCGACCTTGTTGGAGCAATCAGACTGCCGAATAATACATTCAAGGCTAATGCCGGAACAGAGGTTACATCAGATATTTTATTTTTGCAAAAACGTGATCGCATGACCGACATTATGCCCGAATGGGTTCATCTCGGTACTGATGAGAACGGGCATACGATAAACCGGTATTTTGTAGACAATCCTGATATGATACTCGGTGATATGGTAGAGGAAAGCGGTCCGTTTGGTATGCAGCTTACTTGTAAAGCTTATGAAGATTCTGACCTTGGAGAACTGCTTGAAGGTGCAATCCAAAATATTAATACACAAATAACCGAGTATGTGTTTGAAGATATATCAAATGATGAAGATTTAAGTATTCCGGCGGATCCGAATGTGAAGAATTTCAGTTATACAATAGTAGATGGAGATGTATATTTCCGTGAAAACAGCCGTATGAACAAGGTTGATGTATCGCTTACAGCAGCCAACCGTATTAAGGGTATGATTGAAATTCGTGACTGTCTGAAAACGCTGATTGAGTATCAGACAGAGGACTATCCTGACAGCGAAATCAAAGAACAGCAGATAAAATTAAATAAGCTTTATGACGAGTTTACTGCAAAATACGGGCTGATAAACTCGCGCGGCAACAATATGGCATTTTCATCTGACAGCAGCTATTTTCTGCTCTGTTCTTTAGAAGTGTTAAATGATAATCGTGAGCTTGAACGCAAAGCGGATATGTTCACAAAGCGTACAATCGGCGCAAGAAAGGAAATAAAATCAGTTGATACTGCAAGTGAAGCATTAGCTGTGTCAATCGGCGAGAAAGCGCAGATTGATATGGATTTTATGTCACAGCTTACAGGCAAAACAGAACAGGAGTTATTTGAGGATTTGAAGGGAGTGATCTTTTTAAATCCTTTATTTAATGAGGGAAATTCTCAAAGCAAGTATCTGACTGCTGATGAATATTTATCAGGAAATGTCCGTGAAAAGCTCGAATGGGCAAAGCGGAGTGCGGAGCTATATCCTGATGATTATACCGTAAATGTTGAGTATCTGACAAAGGTACAGCCGAAAGACCTGACTGCGAGTGAAATCACTGTTAGACTGGGTACGACATGGATACCGCCGGAATACATCAAGCAGTTTATTTTTGAATTGCTCAATCCATCGTATTATGCCAGACGTAAGATTGATGTGCATTACTCGAAGCTCACCGGAAACTGGAATGTTGAAGGTAAAAGCAGCGATAAAGTAAATGTAAAAATCAATAATACCTACGGCACAAAGCGAGCAAACGCTTTAAAAATCATAGAAGATACATTGAATTTGCGTGATGTGCGGATATTTGATTATGTCGAAAATGAAAAAGGCAATAGAGTTCCTGTGTTGAATCACAAGGAAACAACAATAGCACAGCAGAAGCAGGAAGCTATAAAAGTGGCATTTGCTGATTGGATTTGGAAAGACCCGACACGGCGCGAAAAGCTGACGAGGATATACAATGACAAATTTAATTCTGTAAGAACGCGCGAATATGACGGCAGTCATATAACTTTTAGCGGAATGAACCCGGCAATAGAGCTGCGGCAGCATCAGAAAAATGCAGTTGCGCGTATTATGTACGGAGGTAATTCGCTTTTGGGACACGTCGTAGGTGCAGGCAAGACTTGGACGATGGCAGCGGCAGCGATGGAAAGTAAACGATTGGGGCTTTGCAATAAGCCGATGTTTGTTGTACCGAATCATTTAACAGAGCAATGGGCGTCAGAGTTTTTACAGCTATACCCTGCGGCAAATATTCTTGTTACTACAAAGAAAGATTTTGAAACAAAAAATCGAAAGAAATTTTGCGGACGTATTGCAACAGGCGATTATGACGCAGTAATAATCGGACATTCTCAGTTTGAGAAAATCCCAATGTCGGTTGAACGTCAGGAAAATATTTTGCAAAGGCAGCTCGATGAGATTTTAGACGGTATTGCAGAAGCAAAATCAAATAACGCTGAACGTTTTACGATAAAACAGATGGAGCGCACGAAGAAAAGCATAGAAGCAAAGATAAAAAAGCTCAATGACCAAAGCCGCAAGGATGATGTGGTTACGTTCGAGGAATTAGGCGTTGACAGGCTTTTTGTAGATGAAGCACATAATTACAAAAATTTGTTTCTCGTAAGTAAAATGCGTAATGTCGGAGGTATCGCACAGACCGAAGCACAGAAATCAAGCGATATGTTTATGAAGTGTCAATACCTTGATGAGCTTACCGGAGGTAAAGGAAATATCTTTGCAACAGGAACTCCAATATCGAACTCAATGGTAGAACTCTATACTATGCAGAGATATTTGCAGTATGATACCCTTGTAAAGAATGATTTGCAGCATTTTGATGCATGGGCGTCCACGTTCGGAGAAACGGTTACAGCAATCGAATTGGCGCCTGAGGGGACAGGATACAGAGCAAAAACAAGATTTGCGAAGTTTTATAATATTCCCTAACTAATGACAATGTTCCGTGAAGTCGCGGATATTCAGACCGCAGATATGCTAAACCTACCCGTACCGAAAGCTGAGTATCATAATATTTCGGTTGAGCCCACGGAAATACAAAGGGAAATGGTTGCAGAGCTTGGCGAGCGTGCCGAACAGGTCAGGGCAAGAGTAGTTGATCCTACGGTTGATAATATGCTGAAAATCACAAATGATGGACGCAAATTAGCTCTTGACCAAAGGCTTATGAATGATATGTTTCCCGATGAAGCAGGAACAAAAGTAGATACCTGTGCAAATAACGTGTTTGATATATGGCAGAAAACAGGTGACTTTAAGGGAACGCAGCTTGTATTTTGTGACAGCTCAACTCCAAAAGCAGATGGTTCATTCAATGTCTATGATGATATTCGGGATAAGTTGATTGAAAAGGGTGTTCCCGAAAGTGATATTGCCTTTATTCACAACGCAGACAGCGATATAAAGAAGAAAGAACTTTTTGCAAAAGTACGCAGAGGTGATGTGCGTATTTTACTTGGTTCGACAGCTAAAATGGGCGCAGGTACAAACGTGCAAACATTACTTTATGCAAGTCATGACCTTGACTGCCCATGGCGGCCGTCTGATCTGGAGCAGCGTGCCGGAAGAATTATCCGGCAGGGTAATAAAAACGAAACTGTTCATTTGTATCGTTATGTCACAAAGGATACTTTTGATGCGTATTCATATCAGCTTGTAGAGAATAAGCAAAAGTTTATATCACAGATTATGACTTCAAAGAGTCCGGTGCGTTCCGCAGAAGATATTGACGAAACAGCACTCTCTTATGCAGAAATCAAGGCGCTTGCAACCGGTAATCCGTATATTAAGGAAAAGATGGAGCTTGATACGGATGTGGCAAAGCTGAAACTTTTAAAATCAAGTTTTATGTCACAGAAATATGAGCTTGAGGATAAAGTGATCAAGCATTATCCGCAGGAAATACAGCGGTTATCCGAAATGATTTCAGGTGATTCAAAGGACATTGAGGTCGTAAAGCAACATCCGAAAGTTGATGATAAATTCCAGCCCATGACGATTGACGGATTAGGATATTGCGAAAAAGAAACCGCCGGAAAAGCGCTTATCGAACGCTGCAAGGCAATGACTTCACCTGATCCGGTTGTGGTTGGAGAATACCGCGGATTTACGATGATATTGTCTATCGACACCTTTCAGAAAGAGCATAAAATGACACTGCAAAATACACGCTCGTATTCCATAAGTCTTGGTGCAGATGTTTACGGTAATATTCAGCGTATTGATAACGCTTTGGAAAATATTCCGAAGTTAAAAGCTGAGTCAGAGCAAAAACTGGAGGAAACAAAAGAACAATTTGAAATTGCAAAGGTGGAATCTCAAAAGGAATTTCCGAGAGAGCAGGAATTGTCCGAGAAGCTGACACGGCTTGCGGCATTGGACGCCTTGCTTAATATGGACAAGAGAGGTAACGATGGCATTGTGATGTCCGAACCGGACGAGGGAGATTTGCCGAAAAAGAAATCAAGAGAAATGGAGAGATGAATATGGATCTAAGACAGAAATTATATGAGAAAGCTAAAGCCGAACAGGAAAGATATGTGGCAGAGCTGACACAGAAAACGCCGGAAGAAATTATTAATTCATCTTATGAAAAAGTAATCCGTGATGATATTCTGTGTATATTCGAAAATGAGGATTTGCCCGAAAAGCAAGTAAAAGAGCTTTTAAAGATTGATGAACCCATTGCCTCTTGTTCTGCGCGTTGGCTGCATAATGATTATTCACATATGGATATGCTTAAAGATACAATCGGTGAATTTGCTGATGATTTAATAAAGTATAATAAGGAGCAGAAGAAAATGAAGAAGAACCATGATCCGGAGAGATAGGAGGTCAAAATGAAAGAGCTTAAAAACGGAATTAGAATCATTTCCACTGACTTGGGATATGGAAATTCCAAAGGAAGCAATATTGTCATTCCGAGCGGTGTTATATGCTACGATACAGAGCCAGTATTTTCGGGGAATATTCTTGAATATAACGGCAAGTTTTATCGTATCGGAGAGGGACACAAGGACTTTATAGCCGATAAGTCACTTGATGATGATTTCTATATTTTGAATTTAGCAGTGATAGCAAGAGAATTACAGCGTGTAGGCATTTATGACGCGAAAGTTTATCTTGCGACAGGCTTGCCGCTGACTTGGGTGCGTACACAGCGGGAAAGTTTCAGAGCATATTTGATGAAAAACAAAATTGTAGACTTCAAATTCAACGATGCAGATTTTCATATTGAATTTGTCGGTTGCAGCGTATATCCGCAGGGTTATCCCGCGATTGCAGAACGTATAGGCGAGTTCAAGGGAACGAATTTACTTGTTGATATTGGGAACGGGACACAAAATATACTGTATATTCAGAATAAAAAACCGATTGAGAGTAAGTCGTGGACTGAAAAGCTCGGTGTAAATCAGCTTATCATACGGTCTAAAAATGCCGTTATGGACAGATTCGGTACAGTGATTGACGAGGGGATAATTGAGCAGTATATCCGTTTCGGAAAGGCTGATATTAGCGAGAAGTATATGGAAATCTTACATGAAAATGCTGTAGGCTATGCAAGTGATATATTTTCAACATTGCAAAAATATGAATATAATCCCGAATTGATGAAGCTGTATATCATCGGTGGTGGCGGATGTATCGTTAAAAATTTTGCTGAATACGACAAGGAGCGTGTAGAGATTATAAGCGATATTTGCGCAACCGCTAAGGGATATGAGTATCTTGCATATATGCAGAAAATGAGGAAATGACATGGGTAAAATCAAACAATGCACAGTACGGTTCAATCTTGAAAAACCGGAAGCTCAAAAGGCTTGGGAGCGTTTGCAGAATAGGGACAGGAAAAAATATGGCTCATATTCAGACTTGATTTCTGAGGCTGTAAACGCATATTTTGATAAGAGTGAAAATGCAGCGGATATTTTTGAAAGGCGTTTGCTTGAACGTATAAGTGCAGAAATAAAGAAGAGTTTTGCTGAGGTTTTGTCAAGTAAAATTGTACAGGGCATTTTGAATTGTGAAAAAAGTAATGAAACAACAGTTCAGGAGGAAGAAACAGAGGATATGACAGCAGATATAGACTGGGATTTTCTTGGCAGCTGATACTGATATACGAACATAGCA
Source organism: bacterium (assembly GCA_030536655.1). Lineage (GTDB taxonomy): Bacteria > Bacillota > Clostridia > UBA1381 > UBA1381 > UMGS1958. Next base: position 10,793 of record JAUNPN010000089.1, read on the forward strand.
ATTTGAAATCATTGATGATGTTAATATTATTCTGATTGATGGCATGAATGAAAGCAAATGAAGATGTTATTACATTAAAAATATTAAACAAAAATTTATGATGTCTTTTTCAGAGTAATTGATGTCGGATTTGACATAAAAAAGAAAAGAATGAAATTATGGAGGGAATCAAAATGAACAGAATTTTTGAAGTAAATATTGCAGCATCGGCTGCAAAGACAATTTACATAAGTGCGCAGACAGCAGAGGAAGCCGCGCATATAGCGGTGGCGCTCTACAACGAGGGGATTGTTAGACCGGAGGATGATATGCGCATAGGTGTAGCGGCAGTATCTACCGATAACGAGCAGTGTACAGACTATTACGAAGGCTTAATCACGGATGAGGAAAGCGAAGAAAAAGTTTGCGGAACCTTGGAGGAATGTAAAAACTGTAAGATGTATGAGATTTTACGAAGTATTTGCCCGCAGGAGTGAACTCTGTTTTTTCAGTACTTGCAAGCATAGCATTTTGCCGTCAAAATGCACTTGTTAAGGGATACCCCTAACACCCCGAAAAAGAAAAGAGATGAAATTTATGTATGACAGAAAGATAAAATTAAGTGTGAGAGTAAACGAGCGGGAATATAAACATTTGAAAAATCAAGCAGATAATGCCGGACTAAAGATGGAGCCGTTTATCCGTAAGCTCATCATGGGCACAGAAATCCGTCCGCGTCCGCCGGACAATGTTGCACAGCTTATCCGTGAAATCAATGCTGTCGGCAATAATATCAATCAAATTGCCCGGAAGGTAAATACGGAAAACCGTGTCAATCAAGCACAGATTGAAGAACTGCTGCATCTGTTCGGCGAAATTTATCGTGAGGTAAAAAACTGATGGCGATTGTTAAGGTTTATGCGGTCAGAAACAAGCTGAAACGTGCAGTCGATTATGCGGCAAATGAGAAAAAGACTTCTCTTGATAATATCATTGACTATGCGGCCAATCCGACAAAAACAGAGCAGCGGTTATTTGAAAGTGCGATTAACTGTTCAAGTGTTGAAAATGTGTATACTGAAATGATGGCTACAAAGCGTAAATTCGGTAAGGAGGATAAAGTACTTGCCTATCATTACATTCAATCGTTCAAGCCGGGCGAGGTTACACCGGAGTTGGCACATAAAATCGGTGTGGATTTTGCGCAAGAGTGTTTTGGAGATAGATTCGAGGTTGTTATCGGAACACATCTTGACCGCTCTCATTTGCATAATCACATAGTTGTAAATTCTGTATCCTTTGCGGACGGCGGCAAATTCCGTTCTACTCCGGAAAGCTACTATAATGTAATTCGGAAAGTATCCGACAGGCTGTGCGCCGAAAATGAATTGTCGGTAATCGTAAATCCGCAAAACCGTGGTATGCACTATGCAGAGTGGAAAGCATTAAACGAGGGTAAGCCTACAATTCGCGGTCAGATGCGGGTTGAGCTTGATGAAATCATTGCGAAATCTAAAACGATGATACATTTTTTTGAGTTGTTACGCAAGAACGGCTATCAGATACGCAGCGGCAATAGAAAATATACATCGGTTAAACCGCCGTATGCTGAGCGATATATCAGACTGAAATCCCTCGGCGATAATTATACGGAGGAAATGATAAATGAACGTATTAAGGCGGCGCGGAACAGTATACGACTGAATCCTCCGTCAATATTGCCGAAAAGGTATCAATTCAAGGGCAGTTTAAAAAATACACCGCGTAAAAAACTACATGGATTTATGGCATTGTATTTTCATTATCTGTACTTATTCAAAAAAATCCGCAGACGGCAGGCACCGAAATGTGTGTCTGCTTTTTTGCGTGAGGAAATAATCAGATTTGAGCGGTATCAAAAACAGTTTCATTTTCTATGTGAGCACAACATCGAATCACCGGAGCAACTGATGAAAATACAATCCGAGCATGAAGATAAAATCAAGACTTTGGCAGAGGAAAGAGAACCATTATATAAGGAAAGGAAAAATTCAGATGAGCAAAGGGAAACGGAAATTTCGGAGCGAATTTCCAAAATCAATACAGAGCTTAAGACCTGCCGTCAGGCGATCAAGATGTGTAAATCAATATCTGAGGACGCAAAGCGTATTGCCGCGAAGTATGAGCAGGCAAAAGAATTATCGGCGAAAGAGTTAGAAAGGGAGACGAAAAAGCATGAACACAAGCGGAGAAGTCGCTGATTTGATGGTAAAAGAGGGTATTCAGATTACCGAATCGGCGGTAAAATTAGCGGGACTGGGTGCGAAAAATCTTGCGGCAATTATTATGGCGCTATTGCAGGAGGACAATAAGCTTCATGGTAAAACCAATCTCAAACAGCTTCTGAAATCTGATAAGCCGCTTTGCATATTACAGATTAAGGAGCAGGATATACACAAATTCAATAAGGAAGCTAAGAAATATGGGGTTCTGTTTACGGCTGTTGCGGATAAGACGCACAGGTCAGAATTTTGTGATATTATCGCAAAGCAGGAGGACGTTGCAAAGCTCAATTACATAATGGAGAAAATGGGGTATGCAAGTCCGAACTATTCAATGTCGGAAAAAGCGGAAGAGCAGCCAGAGCAGCATGACAAATCAGAGGACGGTTCAAAAAACTCTCGTCCCCGCGCAAACGAACATCGGTCCGAAAAAAGATATACTGCGCGCGGGGAGAACAGTCAGAGAAGGACTGAAAATACGCGCCCGTCCGTAAAAGACAAGGTTGAGGTGATTAAGGCACGGAGTAAGGCTAATGCAAAGGAATCTCCCGAACGCAGAAGAACAGGAAAAGAGAAGCCGAGAGGTTAATATGGAGGATAAAACCAGAGCGCCGCCGAGCGCAGATTTTTTAATGCAGTTATACAACCAATATCAATAATTATGGAGGATTAAATATAATGAATACAAAATTTAAAAACAGGTTCAAAAGGATTACTTCCGGAATAATGGCAATGGGTATGATGATAAGCCTTATTCCTACGGTAACGTTTGCGGCGCAGTCAAACGAATACGTTGATCCGGCGGACGTATGGATGGAATCGAATTCAAGAACAAATGAATTTGATATTAACGCTACAGTTACATATGAAAATTTTTTCTGCCCTGTGTGTGATATGACAACAACGTCAATGGTTTATCGTGTTCCGGAGTATACAAAATCGGGAGAAACGGCGCTAAACAGAGGCGTTCAGTGGTCGGATGGCACGTGCATTGACGGAATAAGTAAAGGAAATACCGACAGCGGAACTCCCGGTATAGATTCGTATTTCACCGGATACCACTATACAAAGTCGGTATGCCAGCATTGCGGAATTCTCAATTCTGTTGAAGGAGAAGGCTCATATAGCTTTAATAAGGACGTATATGGATTAAATCCCTGTGACCATAACTTTTTCTTGGATTTTGACAATACCACATACACGCCGTACAACGGTAAATACCATACGACAACATTAAAAGCCGGCGAATACTGTCAATTCTGCAAAGGCACTCACGCAAGAGCGACAGAAAAACAGGAAGCGCACAGCTTTGATGAAACGGTTG
>JAUNPN010000258.1 GCA_030536655.1 bacterium
TTTATATAATCTGACGAAAAATCTGACTGTGTTCACTGCGTACTATATTTAATCGGTGCTTCCTTAAATTTGTGCTTTTTTATTAGCATAATTGAGAATATCATATTAAAATTTTGGTGGTTTTGTATATTTACGTTAAATTAGAATTATGTTATAATCATTTTGATATAGTATACAAAAAACTCAATTATGAGATTGATTGTCGGGAGGCGTGACTAATGAGAAAATTAATGGCGGTCATTATTTGTACCATACTGGTTTTCAGCGGCGTGGTTGTTCCCTCAGAAGCGGCTGCGCTTGACGGAGCAGGAACGGAGCTTAATCCGTATATGATCACAAATGAGGCACAGCTTCGCATGATTTCCGACTTCCCCGATGCGTATTGGAGACTTGCCAGTGATATTGTTCTTACGGACAATTGGGCTGCAGTCGGAACAACGGGAGATGATTTCACCGGTACTCTTGATGGCAACGGCTATAAAATAACGGGGTTCAACGTTACGGTCAGCTATGGCCAGGATTCAAAAGAAGGCGGATTTATTGAATATAACTATGGCACAATAAAAAATCTCCGGCTTGAGGGTTCGGTTACTACAGCCAGACCGTCCGGCGGATTTCTTGTATTTTCAAACCATGGCACAATTGAAAACTGTTCAACAGCCGGAACATTGACCAATGAAAATACAAGATGGACGAACGCCGATGTCGGCGGTATGGCATGCTACAACAATGGAGTGATAAAGAACTGCTATTCACGTGTAAAAATGATAAGAAACAAATATGTTTCCGGCGGTACAAACGACTTGACAGAGATGGCGGGCTTTGTAAGCACAAATCAGGGAACGATTATAAATTGCTATGCGGCATGCGAAATGAGCTGGCCGTATTCTATCGGGGCTTCTTATATCCCACATGGTTTTGTCGGCTATGCCGATACAAAAAACGGCGGCTCAGCCGAGGGATGCTATTATGATAAAGAGCTTAGCGGATGCAGCGACAGTACAATGGCAAACGGAAGATCTACTGTAGCCATGAAAATGCAGGCAGGCTATGCTAATTGGGATTTTAAGGATATATGGACTATGGACGAAAATGTGAATGACGGTTATCCCTATCTTCAGGTTGAACGTTCGGTTGCCCGAAAGGTAACGGGGCTGTCTATTGATAGAACGACCGCCTCTGTTGCTGAAGGCGGAACAATCGTTCTGGCGCCGGTATTTGTTCCCGCAAACGCTACAAATAAAAACGTAACATGGTCAACGTCAAGCAGGTATGTAGCTACAGTTGATGAAAACGGCGTTGTCACAGGCATTTCAGAGGGTACGGCGGTAATTACCGCGGTAAGTGAGGATGGCGGCTATACGGCTTCCTGCGTTGTCACGGTTACGAAAACTCCTGCTGTGATTGATGACTATACCGTAAATTCTCTTAAAGCGGAGGAACAGCAGAACGGACGCTTTCACGTATGGGCAAACATCACAAAAAACAGCGGCAGAGAGGATGTTGACACAATCATGATAGTCCTCTATGACAGTGAAGGAGTAATGATGGATTATATATTCATGGAAGCTCAGTTCGCGCAAGGTCAGACAGCTAATTTCGGCGGTGTGCTTAAAGCTGACGGCGATATAATGATTAAAGCTTTTGTCTGGGACAGTCTGGATAGCATGATTCCGCTAAGCAATACTATTCAGCAATACTTTTAAGGATCAAAAATAGGCTGACAAAATTTGTTGTTTTGGACTATAGACAAAAAGGTCATATTCTGTTGAAGGAATATGACCTTTTTGCGTATATCCCGCCAAAGAGAAGAAATCAGTCGGGGTTTCCGTTTCCTTTGCAATAGTTTTTTTCAATTCTCAAATTCGAGCATCGTTTTGACCTTTGGTTCAATTTTGTATTTCCTGTATCTGCCGTCTTACTGCGGACACTCATTGCCGTATTTTTGTTTTACAATGAGGGGTTGTGCTTTAAGGAAGCACTGATTAAATATAGTACGCAGTGAACACAGTCAGATTTTTC
>JAUNPN010000090.1 GCA_030536655.1 bacterium
ATGCACTTCTTTATTTCTATGTTTTTAATCTGATTTTTTCTTTTTTCAAACTTATTCCTTTCTCCAAATTTCCAAAATGAGCCGCCGCATTCTTGCGGCGGCTCATTAAAACCTTATTACTGAGCAACATTTTTAATCCCCAATGCCGGGAAGTATGTGCTTCCTGACATGTTGATTGTGAGTGTTTCACCTGCACCTGCATAGTGAAGTGTTGCCTTTGCTGTCGGGTCGTTCTTATAGCACTTTCCTGCTAGTGCATTACCTCCAACCTCGGCTGTGTCAATAACCGCTCCGTCCTCGCCCTTTAAGGTTACGGTTGCGCTCGAATACTGACAGCTTCCGATTGAAATATCCATAGGACCGCCTGCCCTGATTGTGATAACATCACCTGCCGGCATTGATAAACCGTGGTCATTGTGGTATCTTGCATCCTTCGTAACAACTACTGCGCCGCCCTGGAAGTAGTAATCCGATGCAGCCGCAGATGTTGACTCGATATAACCGTTGTTCGCCGGGGTGAAGTTAAATATTGCGTCCTGTGCTGCAGCAGCAGCATTTGTTGTCTTTACTGTAAGAGCATGGAGATAAATTGAACCTCCGCTGATTGTAAACGTAAGGTCTGTTTCCTCACCGCTGTATGTAAAGTCAATCGGGCTGTTGTCCGCTGTTGTCTTTAAGTTGGTGCTTACCGGCGACACGCCGCTCGGAGCAGTGATAACCGTCGTATCCGCCGCATAAGCACAGCCGTTAAAGCTGATCGTCGAATCACCTGCCGGAACTGCTACGTTTATTGTAAGAGTTCCGTTCGAATTTGTAACACCGTGGTCGTTATGGTACTTTACGTTATTAAATTTCACAAGACCGTCCTGTGTCACGAAGTTTACATAATCCGTACCAAGCTTCGGGAATACACTTCCGTCACTGAGCGTGTACGTCTTTGATCCGTAAACTGTTTCAGCAGCTACCTTCTCAACTGCGATTGTCTGAGCGGTCTCTCCGTAAACAAGCTTTGCCCCTTCCGGAATTGTATATGCCGATACACCGCCGAACACGCCTACTACAACAGGCTCCGCTCCCTCCTGAACCGAAGCTGTGAAAGCTCCGTCAGTAACATCAATAGCCGTTGCAACATTATTGAGTGAAACAACAAGCTTAACTGCACTTGCGTCAGCAGCGTCAAGACCTGTGATTGTTCCTGTCACATCTGTTGCCGGAGGCGGTGTCGGAATATCTGTTGACGGGTTTGCCGGTGATACAACCTTTACGCTTGCAAGGTAACCGCCGTTTGTGCTTACGATGTCAACTGTTTCAGCCGTGCCGTAGTATGTGTATGCCGCGTCACCTGCAATAGCCTTACCGTTAATTGTATATGTTCCGTTTGACTGATATGTTGCAAGCTGAATTGTCGAGCCGTTTACTACAGGAACCGTTAAAACCGTTCCCGCATTCCACTGCACCCATTCATCTGTTCTTGTATTGTTTGCGAACTTACCTGCTTCTGCATTTACCTTAAGCGTCTGAACAGCCGGATTATTGCTGCTGCTTGCAGCAATGTCGGCAACTGCACCCGCGCCCTGCATATTATACTCCGGTGCGCCGTTTGACTTGCCGAAATACCATGTTGAAGTATACTCATCAAGAACGATTGCCTTGTCATAGTGCTGCGGCACCCAAGTTCCGCCGAAGTAATCGGTATCCTTAATCATTGTATAACCCTTGCTCTCCATTGTTCCGTTCGGGTTAAAGCTTGTGCCGCTTACATCAACAGCGTTGCCGTCCTTATCTGTTACATTATTTACAAAGAGTATCGATGTGCTGAGTTCTCCGCCCATCTTTACCCATGCTCCCGGTGCGTCCACACCTTCAAGCTTAACGCCGTCAAATACAACCTGGCAGTCTGTGCCGCCCCAGTTACGTCCCCAGCTTCCCGCATGGAACCGGTTATCCGGGTAATACTTTGAAGTTGTAACCGTTGTATTCTTGAACATATAGCCGTTTGTAGCCTCATTCGCCGTTCCTGTTGACGGACCCGAGGTCTTGCAGGCTGTTAAATATCCGCCTGTCTGCTGATCGGAATATCCGTGCCATGCCAATGTACAATCCTCAAACAGAATTGAGTTACCGCCGTATATGAAGTCTGTTCCGCCTTCAATATAGCATTCCTTTACATACGCCGTCTTATTTGTGTAGAAGGTATCCTGCGACGAAATAAAGTCGCACTTATACAATTCCGTATAACCGCCGTCAAGCGCAATTGCCGCCGCTCTCTCCGTCGCAGCCTTTGTTCTTGCGTCATAGCCCGCAACCGTTCTGTCCGGCTTGCCGTTCGTATCGCTGTATTCGTTATTTAATGCAGGAGCAACACCGTCTGCAAGCTCCGCTTCCGTAACGTCACAGTTGAATGTGTGACGGATGATAATGCTTTCTAAGTTACAGTACTGACCTGTAATTCTGCATGCAGCACCCCATCTTGTAACCGGACCCTTCTTTGTTTTCTGAACTGCATAGTCCTCACTGTAGTACTGATTTCCTGCTGAGCTGTAGTAGAGATAGCCGATACCGTAGTACCACTGAATCTCCGGTCTGTTTTCAGCATCTGCCGCCTTTATTGTTACATAATTCGAATCAACAATAACCTGCTCTGTGTAAACACCCGGGTCAATAAGAACGTTTACTCTGCCTGCCTCCCCCGCCGGTCTGTCCTTCATAGCCTTAACAGCTGCAAGAGCGTCGTTAATCCTTGCGTATGCCTTGTTCGCACCAACCTCCACAGTTGCGCTGAACGGAACCTCACCGATTGTTTCGGTAATAAGAATATTCTTAAACGGAGCCGTATCACCTGCTGCCATTACATAGCTGCTTGAAAGCGGTGATAATTCATATCCGTCAATGCCTGTTGCTGTAACAGTGTACTCATGATTCGGCATCATGCTAAGCTTAATCTTATTGTCTGCGATACCTGTTGTGTATGTAACCGCATTATCATCATTTGCTGTAAACGCAAGCTGAACCTTGCTCAAATCAACAGTTATTCCGTCGTTGTTTATATCATGAACGACAACGTCGCCGCTTACCTCTGTAAGACCGATGTCAACAAGGTTAATATCCTGTGTCTTATCCATCTTAGCAACTGAAACTGTGTTTGTGTCAAGAGTTACCGCAACCTTATCCGATACAGTGCCTGCCGCATCGACTACAGTAATATCATAGCTTCTGTTCTGACGAACCTCAACGCTGTAATCACCATTCACTGCCGGAACAGTGTACGTTGTCTGATCCTTTGTATCTGTAAATACAACATTAAGACCTGTTTCCGAGCCTGCATAGTTAATCTTACCCGATAACCTGCGGTTTACAATCATGTTAGGATCATAGTAATCTGCGAAGATTGCGAAAATATCCTTGTTTGAACTTCCGCCGTAAACATATACATCTCCAAGTGACGGATCTTCAACATCAGCCGTAATTGTAGCAGCAACACCTCCTGATGTTCCTTCCTCACCGCTCGCAAGCAGCTTGCCGCCCTGATAAATATATACCGGTCTGCCTGCCTGTGAAGTATACGCAACAGTTACGATACAAGCCTGCTTCGGTGTGAAGTAGAAGTTTCTTCTTGATTCACTTCCTGTACCTGCGCGGAATGCGCTTGTAAATGTATAAGTCTGCCCGTTTGTGTGGGTATAAGCTGCCGAAGCATTCTGCTGCTTCCAACCTCCAATACCGCTTAAGCCATTCACAGGACCAAACGCAACACCGTCCGCTGCACCTGTAGCTGCGGTCATAAGCTCCTCATCATTTGAAGTCCATGCCTCATCTGCCGGAAGCTCGCCCGGCTTTGTTGTCGGATCTGTCACCGGACCCGATGTCGGCGCCGTTGTTTCCTCCGGCGGTGTTGTCGGTGCCGTTGTTTCGCCCGGCTTTACAGCTCCGCCCGGATATGACGGCTTTGACTCGTCCGGAACAGCAAGCTCCTCTGTCAAAGTAAATGCCATGTTATCTCCCGGAATTACCTGATTCTCTGTCTTTTTATCCTGTATAAGGTTGTAAAGGAAGTATAATTCCTTAGCAGCCTTTTCTCTTGTTACTACTGTAAGCGGTTCCATCTCTGTACCGTTTACCATCTTACCTCTTTCAATTCCCTTTTCACTTCTCATAAGACCGAGGTTGTATACTTCCTTAGCCTTGCCGTAAAGCGATGTATGGAACCGGTCAATATCTGTAAGCGCACCCCAGCCTACCAACGGATAGTACTGTGATGAAGCTCCCGTAAGATTCGGGTCATAGTTCGGATCATCCGGCGGAAGGTTTGTGCCGTTATAGTCTGTCATATAAACCGGCTTATTCCATGAACCGTCGGCAGCCTTGCCGAACTTAGCCTCATATGCGTCGTAAATTATCGCAGCCATTGCTTCTCTTGTAAGAGCAGCGTCCTTGTCGATAGCTGTCTTTTCAACTAACTCAGGCTCCGGAGAAGCATTCGGATCAACCGTCGGCTTCGGCGCCGGTGTTGCCGGTGCGCCCGGTACAAACTTAGCTTCTGACATACCCGGCTTTGTTCCCTTACCTATTAAGTAGTATGTCTTTCCGCCTGTTACAAATCCGCTTAATACGGTATTCGGACCTTCAATATTGCTAACAGCATCTGCTAAGGTCTTGCCCTCTTCAATAATATGAGCTGACTTTCCTGCACCGAGAGATGCTAATGTCAATGTAATTGTTCCGTCCTCCGGAGCAACAAATTTAAGACCTGCACCCTTTGTTGCAACACCGGTATCATCGTTCCAGTCACAATTATCCTTTGCCTGAATATACTTACCATTATTCTTGTTATCCGCAAATAATGTTGTTAAGCCCGGGAACAGCTCATGACCCTCAGCACATCCGCTGTCCGCTGCCGAGCATACCCATGACAGGGTGTCACCTGCTTCTGATAAGGAAGCTGTTGCAGCTTCTGTTACCGGATTGCATAGCGGTTCCATATCTGTCATGTTGTTCCACACGAGTACCTTTGAGCCGGCAACAGCCTCAACGCTGCCCGTATACTTGTAGCTTGTATCCAACGAAAGACCTGTAAGTCTGCCGTTTGCATCATATGTAACAACTGCCTTTACAGCGTCTACCGGAGCTGTTGTTTCCCCCGGCTTGTCTGTTTCATTCGGTTTATCCGTTACGTCCGGTTCTTCAACATTGCCTGTGTAATCGCTTAATACCGATGTATCAAGTGACCATGCCTTTGTAAGCGAATTTGCAAACGACCCTACGGTCATCGGAGCCTTCGGGTTAAAGTTGCCCTCTGAATCCTTTGCCATAACTCCGAGCTGGAGCATCTTTTCAATCTGGTTTCTGTAATATGCGTTTGTACCCTGTGACGCGCCGCCTACTGTTGAAACGTCCTTTGCCATTTCCGGGAATACGTGCTTTGTCCAGTCGCCGTCCTCACACGCGGCCTTTACTTCGTCCGAAAGCACATTTGCAAGTATGCCCATCTCAGGATCATCCTTCTGAGCGTAAATATCCTGAGCAATAATTCTTGCCAGCTGCTTTGCATAAGCTTCCTTATAGTGGGTACCGTCTATCTTATTATCCGGGTGACCGTTTGCGTATGAACCGCTGTTGGTCTTACCTGCCGTTTCACCCGCTTCAAGCGACTGATAAATATATACGGTTTCTTCCTTGCCGATTTCGTCAATATATTTCTTTGAACCCTCATAAAGCTCAATAAGCTTAACATCATCGTCATTTTCTGCAACCGCGCGCATCATACCCGGCGAATCCGGATTGAAGCCGTTCGGCTTCTCGGCGCTTTCTTTATACTGGCCATCGCTTGTTCTCGGCATCGAGGTTACAAGAACCGGAATAGCTCCCATCGCCTTAATTGCCGGGATATATACGTTTTCAAGGAAATTCTTGTACATTCCTGCCGAAGTACCTCTTCCGAAACGGTTCATTTCATCGCTTGTTTCGTCATTGTGTGCTGAATGAATGAACACATAGTCACCCGGCTTTGCAGTCAGAAGCACATCATTGAAACGTCCCTCCTGGTAGTTTGTACGCATGGAGCGTCCACCCATTGAATAGTTCACTACGTTTACCTTTGAAAGGTCAAACATCTGATTTAAAACCTGACCGTAACCGCTCATTGAGTTTTCTTCAAATGTGTATGTTTTCTGCGTCGAGTCGCCGAGAACAAACACTGTAGGCTTATCGGGAATCTCTATTGTTGTATCAAGCGGCGTAATAGAAATACTCGCTACACCAACAGCTGCGCCGCCGATACCCTCAATCTCAACCTCAATAAAGTTTTCGCCCGTTACATAGTCATAGCTCCATACATTATCCGTCCATGCCGCCGGAGCAGTTCTCTTAACAAGACCTGCGGTATCCCATGCGCCGGTTCCTGTAATTCTTGATGCTTCCATACCGGATACTGCAACGGCAGTATTGGACTTTGTTGTACCGTCAACACCTGTTACAACGATTCTGTATGCGCCCGGAGCCACATCAACTCTGAATACCATTCCTGCTGCGTTATCCGTTGATGCGCCGCCGTTCATAGTAATTGTTTCCGGTGCCGCAACCGTTCTTCCCGTTCCTGCCGATGTATCAGACTTACCCGCGTCCGTAGTCCTTGAGCCAACCGATGAGGTTGTGCCTACAAAACCTGAGCCTGCCGCCTCTGAATAAACAGGAGCTTGTGTCATCGCCGTAAAATCATAGGTTTTCTCTTCAGCGTCCATAAGCTCTGCTGCTGTGTCAATACCGTTCTCCATGCTAACCTCATCAGCATCCTCCGGCGCTGCCGAAGCCGGAGTTACGGCTGTAAAGCATGAAGCCAGCATTGCAACAGAAATTATTGTGCTTAAAATGCGTGACCTTTTCATAAAATTTCCTCCCTTTTGGATTGGTACTATCTTGCTATAATACCATATTTATAGATAATATAATTTTACCATAAATAAGTCGTCAATGCCACTGTATTTTTGTCACTTTTTAATGAAGTTTTGGCAAAGATGTGAACAAAAAGAATGCTGTCAGTCAAAGCAGTTAAACACTCACACCGAAAAATGAAGCTCTGAGTGCTTGCTTAATCCCGTATTTTAAAGCTTGCAGCCGTTGCTGTAAGGCTTAGACACAAGTCCGCAATCCACAGCGCCGAATAGCCGAGAGCTGTGTTTACAAGAATACCGCCGAGCCACGCACTCGTAAAAGCTCCTATTTGATGCCCTATAAAAATCGAGCCGTACACTACCGCCACTTTTGCAACTCCAACCTTTTCGCTTATTATCCCCGTTGTCGGCGGCACTGTTGAGTCACCTGTCAGACCTAACAGTCCCGTAGCTATAAATGCAAATGGTACTGATTTCGGAATAAAAATAAATCCGGCTGCAATTATCACTCGAACAGCATATACCATTGACAGCACATTTTTCATTCTGAACTTCTGTCCCAAAAAGCCCGTTATAACCGCTCCAAACATCGTTGTAATTCCATATACTGTAAGAGTAAACGACGCTATGCTTCCCGAAATGCCGCTTGATACATATTGTGAAAACAAATGCGTTTCAATAATTGCCATATGAAAGCCGCACGTTGAAAACCCAATCAGCAAGCACCAATATGTATGCTCACGCATCGCTTTTCCTAATATCGAAAACAGCTTTTCATCTTTATTGTTCCGTTTAACCTCAACAGACTGCTTTTTCTTTCTGTCCCGTCCGAGCCATATTGCAGCGGGAAGCATAAGTAATATCGGTATACTGAAAACAGGCATTGACACAGAAATCCCCTTCCATGCAGTCAGAGCCTGCAAGCCGGGCGACATCAGCGCATCGCCTATACCCGCGCTTGCCTGAACAATACCCGAAACCATGGCCGCCCTTCTTTCGCCTATAATCGGAGAAACAGCTCCCATTACAATCCCAAAGCACAGCGCACCTGTTCCGGAAGGAAGAATAATTCCGAAGAATGTAAGCAAGGTAAAAATTGTTGTACAAAACGGAGTAGCAATCAATCCGACCGACATCAAGATGATTCCGCACACCATAACAAACGCATTGGATTTTTTCAGCGCAAGCATACCAAACAAAGGCTGAGTTACACCATAAAGAATTTGCCCCACAGCTATTACAAAGCTGACCGAAGCATAACTGACATTTGTCTGCTCAACAATGCCTCCGAGCATAATACCGTAATTATCATGTATTCCCTGCATTACGGCAAACACAAGACAAACTGCCGTAACAGATATAATACATCGCAGAATATTACCTTTCCTCTTATTTTTCATCGTCAATCTCTCCTTTTGTTAACTTATTGAGTATTTTTACTTGACAACATTATATCATACAATGTATAATAAGTAAAACGAATATTTTTAATAACAGTATAAGAAAAGGCGATATGTGAAAATGAACAGATACATAGCTTTACAGAAAATCATTGAGCTTGGCGGTTTTACAAAAGCGGCGAATTCTCTCGGATATACTCAGTCCTCGGTAAGCCAGATGATTTCTTCTCTTGAAAACGAGTTGGGAATAAAATTATTGACACGCTCACGAACAGGTATAAAGCTGACAATCGAAGGCGCAGAGCTTTATCCGTTGATAGAGCGAAGCATTTTATCCTATCGGTCAATACAGGAAAAGGCAAATGAGATCAGAGGACTGAAAACAGGAATAATCCGCGTCGGCACAATTTCAAGCGTTACTTGTCATTGGATGCCGAAGCTGATTAAGGGATTTCAAAAATTATATCCGCAGGTTCAGTTTATCTTTCATCAAGGTGACTATACATCTATTTATGAATGGATAAAAACGGGCGCGGTTGATTTCGGTTTTGTTTCCCCGGACGCCGTAAACGGTCTGAAAACAGTAAAAATTAAAGACGGTGAAATGCTTGCGGTTCTGCCAAAAAATCATCCTCTCGCGCAAAATACAGATATAAAGCTGTCTGATATTGCCGCCGAACCATTTATTTTATTAGAGGAAGGACATTACAGCGAACCCATTAACGCATTTCGTTCAATAGGACTTGAACCGAACATAAAATATACCATCCATGATGATTATGCCATTATGACAATGGTTGAGGCGGGTCTGGGAGTCAGTATTCTGGCAGAGCTGGTATTGCAGCGCACAAATTACGATATAATTTGTCTGCCGACCAATCCTCCCGTTTACAGAACGCTTGCGGCAGCATACAAGGATAAAAACAGTCTGCCGATTGCAAGCAAGTATTTTATCGAATACATGAGAGAAAACGCCGATATGTTACCTTAAAGAGGCGGTATCAAAACTGACCGAGTTTTGATACCGCCCCTTTTCTTATCCGTTATTTTTATTACGTCTTAAGAGCAGCCTGCTGACTATAAAATACGCAATCACCATTCCCGCCGAGCCAATTACCCAGCTTATAGGATATGACTGTACAAGCGTTGTAAAGGTTCTTGATTTCGGGAACACCGCATAAACCCACAGCAGTCTGAATCCGCACGAGCTTGCCAGCGAAATCAAAGCCGGTATCATTGAGTATCCCAAGCCTCTAAGGCTTCCCGAAAATACGTCCATAAATACGCTGACAAACTGCATAAGCAGACAATATTTCATTCGCAGCAATCCAATTTCCATTACCACCGGCTCAGTTGTGTAAAACCGCAGCACGTTTTCACCGAGCAAGTAAAATACCAGACTGAGCGCCGTAGAAAATACAAAGCCCATTAATACACACAGCTGCGTTACACGTTTGCATCGCGAATATTCTCCCGCTCCGTAATTCTGACTCGTAAACGTAATGCACGCCTGAGTAAACGCATTTAGCAGGAAATACACAAAATACTCAAAGTTCAATGCCGCCGCACTTCCCGCAACAGCATCTGAACCAAGACTGTTCAATGCAGACTGAATACATATATTCGAAAATGAAAAAACCACACCCTGCAAGCCTGCCGGAAGTCCGATTCTCGCAATCTCCTTTAAGATTCTGAAATCTATTCTAAGCTTACGCAGAGATAACTTAATCTCACTTTCCTCATGAATGAGAAAATACAGCACCATGCACGAACTTATAATATTTGAAACAACCGTAGCAATTCCTACGCCCGCTACGCTTAATTTACATACAACAACGAAGAACAGATTTAATATTATATTTACTATTCCAGAAATAAGCAGGCATACAAAAGGACGTTTTGTATCTCCCCGGCTTCTTAAGATTGCCGCGCCGAAATTATACAGCATCATAAACGGCATCCCAAGAAAATATATCCTCAAATACACAACAGCTAAATCTATAATATCCTCCGGCGTAGACATAAGCGTAAGAATAGGACGGGTTACAGCCAAACCAAGCAGCATTATAATAAGTCCGCTTATTACCGCCACAAGTACTGCGGTATGTACGGCACTCTGCACCTTTCGGACGTTCTTTTCTCCGATATATCTTGCAATAATTACATTTGCTCCGACCGACAAACCTACAAATATATTTACCAGCAGATTTATTACAGCGCCGTTGCTGCCCACCGCTGCCAAGGCACGGCTTCCGGCAAACTGACCTACAACGGCTACATCGGCTGAATTGAACAGTTGCTGCAAGATACTGCTTGCAGCAAGCGGCAATGCAAAGATAAGTATCTTATCCCACAGTGAGCCATGCAGTAAATCCATCTCTTTTTTTATTTTCCTCATGTTGTTCTCCTCTTTAGGGGTACTTCTAAAAACCCTAACCCGAAAAAGAAGCAAGCAGATTGCTCTTTTGAGAAACGCAGCCGTATGTTCATACTATAAATCCGAACTCCTTGCACCAATGCGTTTGGGAAAGAGCAATATGCGCAGCTTATCTTTCAAGTTACAATAATTCCTTGCTGACCCTCTTCAATTCCTCACGAATAGCAATGTGCTGCGGACATACCTGTTCGCACTTGCCGCACTGAATGCACTCATTCGCGCGTTTTTTCGCATGACCGCCGACAAGCCAGTTCTCCTGTCCCTTTGCGGCGTCCTTATCCTTATAAAGCGTCAGGAAGTTCATTGCTGTAAATGAACCCGAAATTCCGATGTTGTTCGGGCAGACCTTAGCGCAGTAATTACAAGTCGTACACGGAATAAGAGGAATACTGTTCAAAGCCTCCTGTACCGTTTCTATAACTTCTTTCTCCGAATCGCTGAGCTTTGTAAAATCCTTCATGTACGAAAGATTATCCTCCATCTGCTCGAGATTGCTCATACCTGACAGAACAGTGATAACGCCGTCCAAATCAGCGGCAAAACGGACTGCCCACGAAGCATATGAGGCTTTTTCGTCTGCCTTCCTCAATATTTCCTTCACCGGTTCCGGTGGATTTGCAAGCATTCCTCCCTTTACCGGCTCCATAATAACTATAGGCTTATTGTGTTTCCTTGCAACCTCGTAGCAGGCTTTTGACTGAATAGCCGCATTCTCCCAGTCAGCATAATTTATCTGCAGCTGAACAAATTCCATTTCCGGATGGTTGCTAAGAATTTCATCAAGCTCCTCCGGCGTTGAATGGAACGAAAAACCGATATGCCTGATAAGCCCTTCCTTTTTCTTTTCCTGAACAAATGACCACATATCAAAATCATCAAATACCTTTGTTCTATGCTCTCCCAAATTATGCAGCAGATAAAAATCAAAATATCCCGCGCCTGTATTCTTTAATGAGGTTTCAAACTGAGCGATCGCTTCCTCTCTGGTTTTACAATTAATCCAAGCAGCATTCTTTGTTGCAAGCTGAAACTTTTCTCTCGGATAACGCTCAACAAGCGCGCGTCGGGTTGCGGATTCGCTTTCACCATATGCCCATGCCGTATCAAAATAGGTAAACCCCGCCTCCATAAACTTGTCAACCATAACCTTTACCTGCTCAATATCAATTTTGTTATCCTTCATGGGCAGACGCATTAATCCAAATCCTAATTTTTTTATATCTTCACCCAAATATGTCATGATGCTCCTCCTTAACTCTGTACATTCCAATCAATCCTAATTTTATAGATTCATTTAAATTTATTACGGCTTATATATATTATCATTTTTAATGGTTTATTAACATCAAGACGGCATAGCCTTATTCTATGCCGTCCTGCCGTCAATAACAATATTACTTGAATTTTCTATGCATATCAACATCCATAAAGTCTGTCTTTGTGAGCATTTCTGTAATATTATCTCCGTCCTTACCCTTTATCTTCTTCATTCTTGCAACTTTAAGCTTATTAACCAGTTCAATTGCGCCCGGTCCCGCTATACAGCCGCCCTCGCATGCCATTCCCTCAATAATATCCTCAGGAAGCTTGCCGGCTTTCATCATAGCCAATCCTACCTTGCACTCTGCCGCGCCGTTGCACGCCTTAAGCTTTATCTCATCACCGGTATAGCCCAGCTCATTAACAGCCTTTGCCACCGACGCCGCCACTCCGCCGGAGCCGCTGAAGCGTCTGCCGTATGACGTTGCAAGACTCGGTGTTTCCTCACACTCGTTCGGGTCTATGTGTCTTGCATCAAAAACTGCGTTAAGCTCTTCAAAGGTCATTACGGCAATATCATCGTCAAAATATTTTGCCTCGTCCTTCTTCGCCATACACGGACCGATAAATACCACATATGCGTCCGGATCATTCTTCTTTACCCAACGGTATACTGCCTGCATCGGAGAAACTGTACTTGAAATATTATCAATTAATGCGGGATAATGCTTTCTTATAAGATTTGCAAATGCCGGGCAGCATGAGGTTGTCATCTTCTTTCCCGCTTCCTTATTCTCTATCAGCTCCTTAGCCTCAAAATAAGAAACCGCGTCGCCGCCGAGAGCAACCTCGTAAACATCATCAAATCCAAGCTTCTTTAAAGCGGTTATCACCTTTCCAACAGTTGCAGTCGGTCCGAACTGACCCTCAACTGCCGGCGCCGGAATCGCAACCGTCCTCTTATCGGACTTAATCGCGTCAATAATTTCAGTTATAATTGAAATATCCGAAATTGCGCCGAACGGACAAGCCTGAGCACAGTGACCGCATGCAATACACTTACTCTCGTCAATTACGGCAAGCTTATCTCCGCCGATTGAAATCGCGCCGACGTCGCAGCTTCTCTTGCACGGACGCATAAGATCCGCAATAGCATGATAGGGACACGCCTCCGCACAGCGCCCGCATTCGCGGCACTTATCCTGATCTATGTACGCGCCGCGTCCGGTAATCGTAATCGCGCCGAAAGCGCACGCATGCTGACAAGCCTTCGCCATACACTTCTGGCAGTTCTCCGTCACCTGGAAACGGTTAATCGGACATCCCTCGCACGCCGCCGGTATAACCTGAATAATATTCCCGGTTATTTTAAAATTCTCAACATTATGCGCCGGAATAGGCGGCTTTGTCATCGCAAGCTTTACACGCTGACGAATAATTTCTCTTTCCTTATACACGCAGCAGCGGAATTTCGGAGTTGCTCCGGGGATAATCTTATAAGGTATGCGGTCTATTGTTTCATCGTTCAGATTGTCATTGAACTTAAGCTCCGCAACCTCTTTCAATACCTCATACTTCAACTCTCGTCTGGTATCATCTCTTTTCATGTTGTTCCTCCTTATATGTAAACGTTCAAAAAAATTTCTTGTATAGTATAAACAATATATTCTAACTATACTATACACTATTTTGTTTACATAGTCAATGCAAATTATGGTTATTGTCGGCTAACTTTCATCTGAGCTAACCGCCTGTTTCTTAAACAGTTAAGGAAGCACTGATTAAATATAGTACGCAGTGAACACAGTCAGATTTTTCG
>JAUNPN010000259.1 GCA_030536655.1 bacterium
ATAATTTTTGAACTTCCCTACTTTGCTCCGGCGAAAGATTCCTGATTGCATCAGGCATATTAACACTTGTTAACGCAAGCTGAGCAGGTGATAACCTTGCATTTTTTCCCTTTCTGATTCTACTCATACCATAACTTACAGATATAATGTCTATTAAAATCATTATAGTTGACCTCTATTCTGTTTTGTATTTATTCTTAAAAACATTTTAAAATATATATTACAAGCTCTTTAATGTAATAAACGAACTTTATTTTATACATTACTTTTGGCTTGATTCATTGCACTTTCTACTTCTTCGGCTATGTCCTTGATTACTGTTTCTCCGACTGTACTTTCTTCCGTAATATCAAGCATCTTATTTACTGCCGCTTGCATCTCCGGATGGCTTCGATATGCTTCTATTAATTCCTTTTCTGTTTTTGTAATAGCTTCATTCATAGGACATTCTATACCCAATAACTGATTTGCATCAATTCCTAACGTGTTTATTATTTGAGTAAACATAAAGAAATCAGGTTCTCGTTTGTCTTTTTCCCAATAATTAAGTCGCGTTGGAGTTATTCCTAATAATTCAGCAAATTGTTTTTGATTATAACCCTTTTTTTCTCGTGCTGCTACCAATCTTTTTCCAAAACCCTCCATTCAATCACCTCCTTCTATTATCATACTATATGAAACGGCATTTGTCAACAAAAAAATTATCATTTTGTCAATAAATTTAAAAAAAAAGCTTGACAAATTACCAAAATGGTGATATATTATATATAGATTAACAAAATGCTAATCAGAAAGGAGCATTAATTATGTTTCGAAATCTTGAAGCAGAACAGGCAAGAAAAGGCAAGACTAATTCGGATATGGCTGAATTATTGGGAATGTCCAGAAATTCATATGAAAATAAAAAACGTTCCGGTAAGTTTTCTGTATCTCAGATTTTTATATTGTGCAGATTCTTTGATTCTGCATTTGAATACTTATTCGCTACAGAGTGATTACCCCCTCAGTCGGGCATTCGCCCGACAGCTCCCCCGGCGGGGGAGCCTTTTGGTGGGGTGCATCCGGCTGACAATTCCCCCGGAGGGGTGCCTTTGGGGGAATACGGTGGGTTCTATTTTTGCTTGAAAGGAGGTGATAGACTTGATTGAGATTAAGATTAATAGAGATAAAATTGATATGCATTTCCGCGGCGACTTTGATACTGTTATGACTGAGTTTATTTATGCGGTTCTGAATGCTGCTGATACATTAGGCAAAAGAGCCGAATTATCTGTTGAAAATGTATTAAGCCTTATTGTCGGTGCATGTAAATTTTGCTCAGCCAATAACGAACCGGACTAATAACCTATTACTTACGGCTCGCCGCTGCAACGGCGGCCACTCATCAAATAGAAAGTGAGGTTTACTCAAATTTATGTTTAATGAAAAATTAAAAAAGGCTATGACCAACGCTAACATCAGTCAGGCACAGTTGGTCGCATTGACCGGGATTTCCAAGTCCGGTATCAGCCAATACCTCGCCGGTAAAAACAAACCCGGCAAGGCGGCTTTGACTAAGCTTTGCCTGGCTTTGGACGTGAAGGAAGAATATTTTACCCTTGAAAATTACGAGGACGATAACGCTAACACAAAATATGTGAATGTACCTGTTACTGTTGCCGCTAAGCTCATGGGAAAAACTCCTCAATGTATTCGCGAAAATCTCAAAAACGGCCGACTGCCCTTTGGATATGCCCTCAGAGGCAGCGGTAACAGATTTACTTGCTACATCAGCCCTAAGCTGTTTACTGAATTCACAGGCGCAAAGCTGTGATGATTTGATATATCTCGCGGCGTCATAAGAGCGGCGGATTGTATTCTTTATCGGAATAACCTCGTTTTTGTTTTATGAATTTAACTTATCGTCATTCGGCGCGGACGTTAATGCGCTCCTTCCGCCGTTCCTATG
>JAUNPN010000091.1 GCA_030536655.1 bacterium
TTTCGGATTTCAGAGGTTGTAATTATTGTATCGGTGTGAAGCAAAGCCGATTAGCAACTTTGCACTTATGACATAATAATTACCATTAAAGAAGAAATTCTTTCGGATTTCAGAGGTTGTAATTATTGTATCGGTGTGAAGCAAAGCCGATTAGCAACTTTGCACTTATGACATAATAATTACCATTAAAGAAGAAATTCTTTCGGATTTCAGAGGTTGTAATTATTGTATCGGTGTGAAGCAAAGCCGATTAGCAACTTTGCACTTATGATAGAATAATTACTATATAAGATTAATTATTTTAATTTATAAAGGAGTTTATTAAAATGGATAGTGACAGTATGGGGCAAATAATAGTTATAGCATTGCTGATTATGGCGTCGGCGTATTTTTCGGCATCGGAAACGGCATTTTTTTCGATGAATAAAATACGGGTAAAAAATATGGCACTAAACGGTAATAAAAGGGCAGATTTGGTACTAAAGCTTGCAGAAAATTATGACAAATTATTATCTTCTTTATTGATAGGCAATAATATAGTAAATATTGCAAGTTCGTCAATAGCAACAGTTCTGTTTGTAAACTGGCTGGGAAATTCGGGTGTTTCGGTTTCTACGGCGGTTATGACTGTTCTCGTATTGATTTTCGGAGAAATAACGCCTAAGAGTATTGCGAAAAATATGCCTGAAAGATTTGCTATGTTTTCGGCGCCTATATTAAAGGTAATTAATATTGTTTTATCCCCGCTGAATTTTATATTTTCACTTTGGCAAAAGCTTGTGTACCTTATAGTAAAGCCGCCGGAGGACAGAGGCATTACTGAGGAAGAACTTTTGACAATGGTAGAGGAGGCGCAGAGCGACGGTGAAATAGATTCGCATGAGAGCGAATTGATACGAAACGCAATAGAGTTTAACGATATAGAGGTTTCGGATATACATACCAACCGTGTTGATGTAATTGCTGTTGAGTTAAATACAAGTAATGATGAAATCGAAAAAATATTCCGTAAGTATGGATATTCACGACTTCCTGTTTACAAAGAAACAGTTGATAATATAGTGGGAATATTAAATCAAAAGGACTTTAATAACAGGAAAAATAATAATGATTCAATAGAAAAGATAATGAATAATCCTGTATTCGTTGTGCCGTCAATGAAAATTTCACAGCTTTTAAGTTTATTGCAGAAGAAAAAATCTCATATGGCGGTAATTATTGATGAATACGGCGGCACGGTTGGAATTGTAACGCTGGAGGATATTTTAGAGGAGCTTGTCGGGGAAATTTGGGATGAACATGATGAGGTTATAGAGAATATTCAAAAAATCGGAAACAATCAGTATAGGGTTTTGTGCAATGCAGATTTGGACGATTTATTTGAAAAGCTAAATATAAAAAATAATATTGATATTCCGACCGTAGGAGGCTGGGTTATAGAAACTTTTGAAAGAATACCTGAAATAGGTGAGAGCTTTGATTATGAAAATCTGCATATAACCGTGTCAAAGCGTGATGACAGACACATTCTTGAAATTACGGTCGAAGTTATGGAAACACAGGAGGATAAAGATAAAAATAAATATGATTAAATAATAGGCAGTGACTCGCCGTTCAGAGGGCGGATGGGAGTCACCTTATCGGTTCGGGAGTTTACGTTCCCGAACCGATAAAATGTAACCGCTGCCTTAGAGGCGGCTGTGTTAAGGAAGCACTGATTAAATATAGTACGCAGTGAACACAGTCAGATTTTTCGTCAGATTATATAAAAGATCGAAGGCATACTCGCGTATGTCGAGAGATTTTTGTATGATATGACGGAAAATATGCAAGTTCAATGCGTGCTAAGCCGTTAGGCATTAATTAATCAGTGGTTCCTTAAATTCAGACTTGGTCATTTCTTTCGCACATACGATAACCAACACCAAGTTCATTAACTATATAGTTTTTCTTTCCGGGCTTTGCACCGAATTTTTTTCGGATATTTGCCATATTGACCTGAAGCTTTTTTATGCTTCCCAAATCGCTGTATCCCCAGATTTCTTTAATAATAGCACTATACGTAAGTACCTTGCCGGAATGTCTGGACAGGAAGGCTATTATGTTGTATTCTGTTTGAGTAAGCTTAATTTCAGAATGATCAATAAATACTCGTCTGGCGTCATAGTCAATTATAAATCCGTCTGATTCAAATTTTTCATCTGAAAAATTTCCAGAACTGTGTCGTGATACCCGGAGCGCCGAGCGTACTCTTGCCATCAGTTCAGCTGAGCCGAAAGGCTTTGTCACATAATCATTTGCGCCAATGTCCAAAGCACCTACCTTATCAGTTTCATCTGTTCTTGCGGATAAAACAATAATAGGAGTTAAAGAATTTTTCCTTACTTCTTTCAGCAATGAAGTTCCGTCTGTGTCAGGAAGTCCTAAGTCAAGTATAATCAAATCCGGTTTGTGCGAAAAATACAGCATTTGTCCGCTTGCACAGCTTTTGGCAGAAATAACCTGATAGCCGTTTGCTTCAAGCAATGTGCTTACAAGATTATTTATATTGTCTTCATCTTCAACCACAAGGACTTTGTATTTATTGTTATTCATCTATTTGTTCCTCCATATCTAATGTGAAGTGAAAAACAGCTCCTCCGTCTTTTTGATTTTCAGCCTTTATATCTCCGCCGTGAGCTTTTATTATAGCAGAGCATACAGAAAGTCCTATTCCGGCATTACTCCGTTTGCAGTCGGAGGAAGTATTATCTGAATTATAATATCCTTTAAATATATTTTTTAATCTTTCCTTATCTATTCCGCAGCCGTTATCTTTTATTTCAAATATGACTTTGTTTGATAATGTGAACACATTTAAATAAAGCCTTGTCATTCCTTTTGCATGGCAGACAGCATTTTCAAGCATATTTATAACAACCTGTTCGATAAGCATTGCATCCATTGGTATTGTAATAAATTCATCGGGTAAATCAACAATAACATCCTGGTTTGGATAACGCTTATTAAATTTTATAAGCACCGAATCAATAAATTCATCTAACACAGTTGATGTTTTTAGTATTTTTACATTATCTCCGTCAAGTCTTGTAATTGAAAGCAGGTTTTCAACCATTCTTGTAAGCCAGGCTGCGTCCTCCTTAATTCCCTGCAGCATTTTTATTTTTTGAGCCTCTGAAAATTCATCTTTATGTTCCAGTATGGCAGAGCTTGCTCCGTAAATGGTTGTAAGAGGTGTGCGCAAATCGTGGGATACCGCGCGAAGCAGATCAGCCCGCATTTTTTCTTTTTCACCCTCTGCTTTAAATGCCTCCTGCTTCTTTAATTTAGTAGTAAGAGTACAGGTTATAAATGCAATTATTATCATAATAATCGCAGAAACAAAATTTTCGGTTATTGTAAAATTTAATTTAAAATATGGAAATTCAAACGCAAAATCAACAGCCAGTACACTTACAATTGCTGATATAATCCCGTAAATATAGCCGGCTGTAATAAGTGACGTAAGAAATGCCCCTAAAATGAATATTGCAGGGATTAATGAATCTGTTTCAATGGTATTCTGAATTATAAAGCATAATATAAAGCATATAATTAATATCGAAGCGGTAATAATAGTGTTCTTTATAATATCTGAAATGTTTTTCAAACAAAACACCTCCCAGTATAAATTTTGATATATAAGCTGCATTAAGTAATCTATATTAATAATGTACTTAATGCAGCAGGATAATTGAATAAGTTCAAATAAGAATACATAGAACTTATTCAATTATATATAGTAAATATTATATCATGGCTCGCTTCAAAAATCAATACCTCAAAAGCCTATAAATTCCATATTATAACACACTGTTTTCAGCATACGTACACTACTGATGTAATTAAAGCAGGGGTAGATTTTCAAAAAGCTTTTGCAGCATTTCAGTATTCAATCAACGGTATTTTTTTCAAAATACGTTCAGCCTCGTCACCTTCGGCAATAAACGGCTGATAATCGTTGTATCTGCTGTGAGAAGAAATCCGGCAAGGAATAATTTCGGCATTATCATCCTTTGTAATGCTGCCGTTTTCTAAAGTAAAGGTTTGGCGGAATACAGCAGTATCCTTGTCTGATGGATTGTTGTTGCCGCCAAAGCAGAAATTGCCTAAGCTGTACAAAATATATTTGCCTTTATATATCTCATATCCCTGCAAAACGTGAGGATGCGTGCCTATTACTAAGTCAGCTCCACAGTCAACTGCGCGATGAGCCGCTTCAATCTGTTCCTCATTCGGCTCAGTTTCCTTTTCAATTCCCCAATGTATGGAAAGAATTATCAGTTCTGCGCCGTTATCCTTTGCTTTGCAAAGTGCATCCTCAAGCTCGGTTTTCATTTTATCATTAAGATAGTTTATTCCAACAAGCCCGACTTGAATGCCATTTATCTCGGTCACGGTGACATTATCCTTGCCCCGGCAGGTTAAAATACCGTTTTCCTCAAGTATCCTGCGTGTATCCTGTAAAGATATGCTGCCGTAATCGGAGCTGTGATTATTGGCGAGGTTTGCTGCTTCAACGCTTGAGGAGGTCATAACCTTAACATATTCAGGGTCACCGCGGAAAGCAAATTGCTTGTCCTCACGTTCTCCGTTTTCGGATAAGGTACCCTCAAAATTAATTAATGTCAGATCATCGCTGCTGAACAGTTCACGCATGTTTTTAAAAAAGTATTCGTATCCATACCTATCAGCAAAGCCAACGAAGCCGGCATCAATATCAGCGTTTGAATCTGTGGCGAACGTACAGTCACCCGTTGCCGTAACAGTCAGCGTTCTTGCCGGAGCGGCAGCAGGTCTTTCTGTTATCTCCGGTACGGGAGCAGAAGTTTTTGAACGGAATGATTGAACTGCGCCGGCGATAAAAAGCGCCAGCGCAGCGGTTATTAATATTACTTTAAGCCTCATATTCTGATTATCTCTCCAAAATACTGTGTATCATATCAGCGGCAAACTCTGCGATAAACAATGCGCCGTTAATATTCAGATGGGTATTGTCGATTGTGTATTTATCATAAAATTCAGAGCCGGAATAGCGCAAATCATTCATGAAGCGTTTGTCATGTTTTTCAAGATTCATGAACAACTGAGCGGAGGCATATGAACCTGCTTTATTGATATAATTATTGGTCGCCCTATACATATCAATCAATGGTACTGCCTCAGTATAGGCAAGCCTTCTCACAGCATCGACATATACCTCAAGCGAAGGGTCAGACGGACGGTTTTGACTGATTGAAGTTGCAAGAATCGGAGCAGCTCCGCACCGTCTTGCAAGCCGTACAAATTCCATCAGAGATTCCTGATATTCACCGTTTGGAGAAGTATACCGTGTCGGATCATTCTCTTTGGCGTCATTGTGACCAAACTGTATAATGAGATAATCTCCGGGTTCAATGCTATTGCATAAATATCTGAAATTTTCCTCAGTCTTGAATGATTTTGAACTTCTTCCGCTCAGAGCAAGGTCAACGATTGTATATTCCGGAAGGAAACGGTCAAGAACCTGACCCCATCCTGTACGCGGGAATCTGTTATCATCCCCGAAATGCGGATATATACATGCGGTTGAATCACCTGCGATGAACATTCTCTTTTTCTTCAACTCCGGGATCCTCCTTTATATATTTTATTACTTGTCTGCACGCGTTGAACTCGACTATGAGTCCGCATGTACCGTACAGCAAAAACATCCAAATCAGAATTGTTGCTACACCGAATATATTCATAATAATCTCAGAAACGGCAGTCAATGCAATTCCGGGAAAAATGAAAAGTATAAACGCGCATACCGCAAATACAAGCAGACAGAAGGGGAAGGACGGTATCGCAAAAAGCGCCGCGTTCCTGTAAAGCTGTATGAACGGCATTTTATAGCTTATCATAAGATGGTATATAAAAAAATGCAGTATTGTGAAGAAGAAAATCAGCACATAAAGAACATATTTCATATACATCATTGGTGAAGACATATTGCCGTAAAAGCGCACAGCATAATATGCAAAGGTATATATCACAAGATCAGTAATCCAGACAGCCAGAGCCTGTTTCCAGTTAGCCTTTACCGCTGCAAAGTAGTCAGAGAAAAGGAAAACCGGAACCTCATTCACAAAGCATTTCAGAATGTGAATAAACCCTGCGGTCATAGGTCCCGCACCGACAAAAACGATGAAAGCAAGTCCTATGATAAGACGTATGCCTACATCAGAAAACATAATTATTTTCGCAAGCTCCTGATTTGTAACATCAACCGAAGCAAGACCGAGCGCCTGTGCCGCAAGAGGCGCATATTGTCCTGTGACGTCGTTTGCAATGCCTCCGGCAAGCAGCATCACAATCGCAAGGCAGGGAAGGGAGGTGACAAGGTAAAGCAGATTAAGCTTTATAATATCCCAGAATTTTCGGAAATATGTATCATAAAACAAATTAAGTCCCTTTTTCTTGGGCGCGTCCTTATCGATCCCCTTGCCCGGCTTGTTATAGTTTGTGTTAAATATCCCCATATCAGTATCCTAACACTTCCGGAACAACGATTACGGTAATTCTCTTCGGGAAGTGGAAACAGCCGTCAACAATACCGATAAAATTGCACATTCTCGGCTGACCGGTACAATCCGAGCAGGTGCAGCAGTCCTCTGTCGCACACGGTGTTTTGTGGCGTATTCTTTTTGAGTTTAACGGAGCAATCTTTTTTGCGCGTTTGATTCCATCCTCCATTGTGTCAACAATCTTGTTTACACCCACAATAATGATTGCCTTTTTCGGACCGAATGCAATTTGGCTTGCACGGTTGCCTACGCAGTCAATGTTTACGAGCTGTCCCTGCTTTGTTACGGCATTTGATGAGGACACAATAAAATCAGCCTTGTAGCTTTCTCTGTATACATCGTGCATTGCGGCAACATTCGGTGTATGGAAACGGTCATAGAAATTATATTTGCCGGATGTAATATCATCAATAATTCCTGTTTCCTTCAGGGTAACGCTTCCGCCGACGCATATGCTTGATCCCTCAGGAATCATATCCATACAGACCTTTCGTGCTTCCTCCTTTGATTCTGCATAAACAGCGTTAAAATTGTAGCGGTTGAGGATTTCAACCATTTCTTTTGCTTGCAGGCGGTATGCCCACTTCTGTACTTCATCCATTTTTTTATCTCCTTATTTATAAATTAATAATTATCATTATCTGCGGCAGTGCATAGATTAAGACTATAGCATGAAAGATTTTCCGTTAATCATCGTCATCGGAGGTATCCGCCGGTTGATGAGGCGCATACGAACTGCTGTCAAGAACATCCTCGGAAATAAGCTTACCTTCCGAATAAACCAGTCTTTTTGAATATACAACGGTGTTTTCGCCCTCTGTCGAAACAGAGTGCTTAAGCTTTACCTCGCGTGCCGGTTCCCATGCTGTACCGACTATTGAAACACTGACCTTGCCGCCTCCGGTGGTTGAAACTATTTTTAGCGGATAATCTGTTGTATTCTTAAATTTGAAGTCTATTGATCCGTAGGCGACTGTAGCGTCCTGTCCCGCAGGGATGTATCCTACTGTCATCATATGCTCTGTTCTGGAGGTTATGCCTAAATCAGCGTACAACACGGCAGAATAAAGGGTACTGCTCACCTGGCAGGTTCCACCGCCTATACCTTCCACGGACTGCCCTGCCGCATACTCCGGTGCAGTGAAGAATCCGTTTTCCTGGGTTCTGTCACCAACCGTATCGTTGAAAGAAAACTCCTCGCCGGGGGCAAGAATTTTTCCGTTAATAAGCTCCGCCGCTCTTGCAACGTTTTTACCTCGGTTTCCGCCGGAATAATAGCTCGTTGAATAGGAGCCAAGGGTTGAATTGAACAGCTTTGCTGAAAGGTCAGCTGACAGGACGTTCGGAGTAACCGATTGATACGGAATAGAAAGCGGTTCTCCGCCGGGAGTATTTATTTTGTCAATAATCGCTTCTATATCGGCTCGATTGCAGTATCGTCCGTATACCTCGGCAATTACCATTATATCATTGCCGTTGATGGCATAATACGCATCTATCGGATCACGGTAAATCGCAGTGTCGATGTAATCGACATTTACCTTATCGGGCTGTACAGTATTAAGCGTTATGTGTATATTATCAAAGCGTTCATTTATTATTGCGTCAAGAATTTCCTCTCGAGCTGTATCGGTGTTATAATCAAAGCCGGGAGTGCCGGGAGTAATTATCGCTTCCGTATCAGTAAAATCAACGCTCGTCTGAGTGAGTGTGCCGCAAACCTCGTTCCCGAATTCACCAAGCTTGAGGTTCAGAGTATCATGGTTAATATCCGCAACCGGAACAATTACCTTTTTTCCGATAAGCAGATGCATTGCCGCAAGCCCGTCCTTAAGAATATTGCCGCTTTTGCAGTATAAAAAAGCCTTCTGAGCGGTAGCCTCAGGAATAGCGCAAAGCTCCAGCTCTTTGCCGCTTAATGTACGCGTCTGACCCCCGCATTCTATTGTTATGTCTCGGTTTTCAAAAAGGTGCGTGGCTTCAACGGCGGCGAGCGTTTCATCATAGGAGAGACCGCTGACGTCAAGATTTTCAATCATAATATTATTTGCGACAGTATTTTTAGGCAGTGTAGCAATGCAGAAGGTTAATACTATCACGAACACGCCTAATAGTGCGGCTAATACGATTAAAATCGGTTTTATAAAACGCAGATGTTTTTTCTTTGCTGTCATATCTTTACCTATGCTGCTTTCAGCTTTGTAATCGGCTCCGGCGAAAGAGCCTTCTTCAGTGTTTGAGATGATTTCTTCGGCTTCATTATCAAAAAAATCATCTGTGTAATCATATTCATCAGCACTTTGAAGAAGTTCGTCGTCATTATTATTAATGTTTGTGTTATTATTTTCTTCTGACATATAATCCTCCGGTTAGTCCTTTCTGAAAAATCTCAGAAAATCATTTATATAGTCATTGTAAACCTCCATAAAGGCACGGAAATGCGGACTCTTCATGAGAAGTGAAAATGCACGGTAAATATTATGCACAAATCTTTCGTCCATATGGTCGATATAATCAGCCTTTGCCAGCGGACATACTGCTCTGCCTCTCGGATCAGTTATAACCTCCAGCTTTCCATCGTTCGTAAGATGTGGTGTAAGCGGGAAAATCCGGCAGGCAAGCGGACGCGAATACCGATCACATTCACCAGAGCACATTGCAATTTTTACACTGTGCGTTTTTCCGTCAAAGTTGTATACCATATCAGAGGTATCAATAGTTGCCCAGTCAGGTTTAAGAAGCTTTAAAACTTCTGCCTCGCCCGGAAAGAGCAGCATACCGTTATCGCCCTCGTCATTATCGGCGCAGCAGACACAGCCGCAAAGCTGACCGCAGTCAACAGGCAGCGGCGTTATGCTGTCGAACAGCTTGTAAATCTGCAAATAAATGTATGCAGCATTCATAATATCGTTCATCCTTTCAACCGGTAAAGTTTACATATCTTATATTACCATAAAACAGGTATTATTGCAAGTGTTTTAGAGTAAAAAATAAGTTACATATTCTTAATATCATCAAGCAGTTCGCATATAATAGCAATGGAATGCGCCGCTGCAAGTTTAGCAAAGGTTGGGTAATCCATTGCGCTGTCATCGTTTGCACCGTCGGAAATCGCACGGAGAACACCGAAGGGAATACCGTTCATATAGCACACATGACCGATGCTTGCACCCTCCATCTCTGCCGCGATTGCGCCGAAATTATCAATAATACGCTGTCTTTCGTCATTGTGTGAGATAAACTGATCCCCCGATGCTATTGTTCCCATTAATACCTTGACGCCGTCAATGTGTGCCGACGCGCGGAACATCATATCTGAAAGCCAGCGGTCACATGGGATTCTTACTACGTTTATTCCTGAGATATAGCCCGGAACATCACCTATCGGAGAAGTATCCATATCATGCTCAACAACGTTTTCTGCAACGGCAATGTCACCTATCTTAAATTCGGGAGAAAGTCCGCCCGCAACTCCCACATTGATAATATAAGACGGATGGTATGTAAGTATCATTGTCTGTGCGCATACAGCAGCGTTTACCTTGCCTACGCCTGCAACGGCAACCACGGTTTTAACCCCGTTAATTGTTCCGCTGTAAAAATCAACCGTGCTGATCGTCTTGACCTTCGGCTCAGTCATGAGATCCTTAAGCGCCTGAACCTCAATATCCATCGCTCCGATTATTCCTATTAACATATTTTCTCTCCTTTATTATAATCCTTTTATATAATTATAATATGTTTTTTTGAAAATGTCAAATATCTTTTGACATTTGGAGAAAAAAGTTGTATAATAATAAAGGATTTTTTATACTGTGCGTCCGCACAGTTCGGAAAGGTAGATGGAAATGAATTTTACGGCGATTGACTTTGAAACGGCAACATCTCTTCCGACAAGTGTGTGCTCAATGGGAATTTGCGTTGTTGAGAACAACAGAGTCGTTGAACGCAGGGGGATATACATCAGACCTGTGCCGTTTGAATTTAACGAATATAATATAAAAATACATGGAATAACTCCTGATATGGTTAAAGATATGCCCACATTTGCGGAATACTGGGACATAATCAGACCTTACATTGACGGCAGAACAATAATCGCGCATAATGCAATGTTTGATGTGGGTGCACTCTGCGCATCGCTTGATGCGGCGGGAATCCCTTATCCGGCATTTGATTACGTCTGCACGGTAAAGCTTTCGCAGCAGGCATATCCGGAGCTGCCGAGCCATAAGCTTAATCATTTGTGTGACGCCCTCGGAGTAAGCTTCAATCATCATCAGGCATATGACGATGCCTATGCCTGCGCGGAGGTTATGATAAGCATATTAGAGGATTTTGAGCTTGATACGCTAAATGAGGTGGAAAGCTTTTTTGAGGTTGACAGAGGGCTGGTATATCCTGGCTGTAAGGTATCGTTTAAGAAAAAGAAGAAAAAGAAAATAGGAAGGACACGCAGTAAATGAAAGAAATTATAAAATTAATCAGGGAATTAAAGCCGGTTCTTATGAATCGGGATTTAAGCAGCAGTGTGACTGAAAAGGGACGCGCAGATTTTGTTACTGCGGTTGATACCTCGGTTCAGGCAAAGCTGAGTGAGGAGCTTTTGCGCCTATATCCGGATACAGGCTTCATGGGAGAGGAAGGAGAGCATAAGGCTGTGGACTTGTCAGGGAAAATATGGATTTTGGATCCTGTTGACGGAACCACAAATCTTATTCATGATTACAGAATGAGTGCCGTATCACTTGGATTGCTTGACGGTGGTGAGCCTGTTATGGGAATAATATATAATCCTTTTACCGAGGAACTGTTCTGCGCAGAGAAGGGCAGGGGAGCGTATCTTAACAATGATATAATAAATGTGAGCAGTGAAGCTCATATACGTAATGCACTGATAGCTTTCGGAACATCACCGTATGACAGGCAGCTTGCGGATGTTAATTTCAGAATGATAAAGGAAGCGTATCTTAGAAGCGGGGATATAAGGAGAAGCGGAAGTGCAGCATTGGATTTAGCATACACTGCCTGCGGCAGGATAGACGGATTTTTCGAAAGAAATCTGAAGTCATGGGACTACTGCGCCGGAATCTGCATAGTGAACGAAGCCGGAGGAAAAGTCACAAATATGCATGGCGGAGCAGTGACCTTTGATAAAAATTCAGACATACTTGCTTCAAACGGAAAAATTCATGATAATATTATTGAGATAACAGCATATTAATAAAAAACAAACGGAATTTTCACAGGAAAAATTCCGTTTATTTTTTATCTGATTGATTTCATTTCTTTTTTGTTTTCGTACATGATTCTATCGGCACGGCGGAATACGTCTGTCAGAGATTCCGTTTTAGAGGCAGACAGGAATGCAGCTCCGACTGCCACACTCAAATGAAGGTGAGTGTGGATTTTAAGATTATTATCCGCAATGTTATTTCGGAAACTGTCAATCTTTTTGTCGATATATGAGGTTGCTTCATCACCGGTGTAAATTGCGGCGAACTCATCACCGCCTATGCGGAATGTCACAAAATCATCATTGAAGGTTGATTTTATCGCATCTGCGGCTGATTTTATAAGAATATCACCCTGCTGATGACCGAATGTGTCATTCACGTGTTTAAGCGAGTTCACATCAAAGACGATTATGCCGATTGTCTTGTAGTGGTTTTTATCAGAATCCGCTTTATCCATAGCAGATTCAAAGGAGGAGCGGTTTGCCAGTCCTGTAAGCGGATCTGTATAGGCAAGCTTGCGAACCATGTCCGACACAGCCATATGCTTTGAAAATTCAATAATCTCTCTGACACTTATAACGCCGCAGCATAATACAAGAATAAGGAGTGCCAGCCTAAACAGATTAGATGAATCATAAAGCGGTATAAAGTATGCACGTACAATATTGATAATTGATATAATACTGAACAGCACAAAACACAGAAAGAAAAGCCTGTTGTTCTGAAGGACATACGGCTCTAAATCCGCATCCTTATTGCTCTTGCAATTCCTGTAAAGCGTGTACAGTATAATCAGAAACGTATATAATATTACCAAATGGGCCGCCGGCTGCATTGAATGCAGACTGATCGGGGTAAACGAGCATAGAAGAGCCTGCAGCGTGATATTTGCGGCAGTTACCGCATATGCTGAGAAGAACAGCTTTTTATGCGGCGGATTGTATACTCTTTCAATATGCATGAGCAACGCATACGGAAGAAGCATCAGCATCATTCGTTCAAAAATATTCAGTACATGAGTACTCGTCATGAAGAAAGCCGGTATCGGCAGATGTGACAGCGAGTATAGAGCACCGAGAAACGAGAACATACCTATGTAAAACAGATGAACTCTTATTTTCAATATTTTGTTAAATAATATATGTGCAAACATATATACAAAGCCGATAAGCATAAGCAGGGTACAAAGGAAGAAGGGGATAGCCTGATATGCGATAAGATGCTTCAGAATTACCGCAGATTTGCCGAAAAATACATTGGATATTCCTTCACGGTTATCGTTAAAATGAGAACGAATATCTATGCGTATCATACCGCCTTCTGTTTTCTGAGGTATATTTATAAAATGCCATGCGTAACCGGGTGCTTTGTTAAACGGAAATATAGAAAGATCCTCACCGTAGCTGTACACCTTGTCATTGTTCAGATATACCGAAAAAGAAACATTGTTTGTCTGCATTGCAAGAGTTCTTTGTATATTATCGGTAGAGGAAGGAATAGCATGGTATATACTCATTTGATTTGTATTAAGTCCATTAAAGTCAAGCCGTGAAATATTTATATTATGGGCTGTCTTATGTTCGTCCAGACGATACCAACCTTCTGAAAAATCCAATGCACTGCCGAGGCGGTCAATTGGATTTCCGTTTTTAATTCTGCTTTGTGAAGAAAGTGTGATTACCGCCACTATTACAGCCATTATAATAAATACCAATGTTGTTGCTCTGCTTTTTTTCATAAAATCATCCTTTTGCAAAAATACTTAGAGCTTATCCATAAATTGAAAATATTGCTTGCTGATTTTCCGTCATATTATGGAACCACTGATTAATTAACGCCTAATGGCTTAGCACGCATTGAACTTGCATATT
>JAUNPN010000092.1 GCA_030536655.1 bacterium
AGTTTAGATTGTAATTTTGTGCATTATTTAGTCGTGCTTAAGTTGTGGATAGTGAAATGCAAATGGGTTGGCAAGGGCGGCAGAAAACAAGTGGGGTTTGACTTTTACGATATGACTTCTGAGGAATTGGCATTGACGGCAGCGAAGGGTTACAGAGAATTTTTTAATGATAGAATTTGCGGCGCGTCACAGAAAAATTTGTATAGTGGTTGTGCGGCATTGTGTTGGACTGACAGCGCACAGCACGGCAGACAGTCATTTAGCGAAAATGCAAGAATGAGCGGCAGAGTAGACGCAGCGCGTGTAAAAAAACAAAACTTTGAAGTGTTCCGCGTTATGCAGTCATCAAGTCCTGCAATAAAAATTATTGGGCACTGGAATTATCCTGAAGTAGACAGTAAAAATTATCTGTATCATAAAAAACGCTTTAACGGAGTTTTTTGGGAGGATACAGAAGAAACTGATTTTCGCGATGCAGCACATAAAACTGTATATGTATTCGGTAGCTATTGTATTTCCTGCGTTATGTTAGAGATAAACGGTAAAGTGGCGGGAATATGCAATAAACCGATAGATACATTTGTATTTCCGTTTGAAAATATAGATATTACAGAGCGTGGAGTTATAAAAGCCTACGGAATTGATTACAACGGCAAACGCGTGTGTGTTGATGAGATACTCACAGCCGGAGAACCGACCCAAATAAATATGAATGTTCATACCGCACCGGATGGACTTCGTGCGGACGGAAATGACGTTGCGTACATTGATATAGATATTACTGACAATGATGGAAATATTTGCCCGTTGTGCTTTGACAGGATTGATTTCTCACTTAGCGGCAAGGGTGTTTTCCTTGGTGGCTATAACAGCGGAAAGTTTGACGGATATGGAAACGAAAGCGTCATACACAAGTCATATCTTTACGCCGAATGCGGTAAAAACCGTGTATTTATTCGTTCAACCGAAGCTGCGGGAAAAATAAAGCTCAAAGCGCAAATGGGAAATTTACAAAGCGAGATAGAATTTGAAAGTAATGCTGTTCCGCTCGATACGCTGACAGAATGTGAACAGGCAGGTATATATGAGAATTATGCACCGCAAGCTATAAACACAAAAATGGAATTTATTCCAATACCGCAAGCGGACAATGTAAAATATACGCCTGAAAAAGAGCCTATATGCAAGATACTCATAAATGGACAAGAACCTGATACTCGTGGTGTAAGAAGCGTTAATCTGAACGGCAGAGTTTGGGGTGCGGCATTATGTATTTTTGAACGACTTCGCGGAGTGTGTAATTTTGATTACAAATATTTACCAACAGAAAAGTGTCTTATTGTAAAAAGTGAAGAATATACAGTTGAAGCGCGCGCAGGACAAACACATCTCCTTGTGAACGGAAGCGAAAATCTTATGGACGGCGAGCCTTATGTTACAGAACGCGGACAATTTGTTATGGAAATCAGTGCAATCGTTCCATATATAAGCGGCGTGAGTGCATATTATGATGACAAAATAAATGCGTTTAGAATATCGACAGACATAAATAATAGTATAATGATATAATATATGAGAAATGTATAGTAAACAATAAAATTAAACAAGAATATTTACGTCTTTTTCCGATAAATACAATAATAATGTTATGGTTTTGAGATATATTTTCTGATATAATTAAGTAAAAAATATTTGAAATATATAAGGAGAAATCATAACAAATGGATATACATTTATTGAAGCAATTTAAGTACAATAACGGCAAAGGCTGCCGAATGTGGCTTGGCGATATAAACGGCGACGGTATTATGGAAATTGTTATGGTGCAGCCCGATACAGGTTTTGACGATCGCTTTTATCCGCACAGCGTCGTATGTGCGGCGGCATATAACTTAAACGGCGAAAAGCTATGGCAGATAGGCGAGCCTGACCCAAATGTTGCGGGCAGCGGTTCAGATATTCCCGCGCAGATTTACGATATTGACAATGACGGAAACAATGAGTTTATTTGCGTAATGAATGGTGAATTGTGCTTTTTTGACGGTAAAACGGGCGAATTGAAAGAAAAACACTCGCTTCCCGATAAACACGCGCACGATTGTATAGTTATAGCCGATTTA
Source organism: bacterium (assembly GCA_030536655.1). Classification (GTDB taxonomy): domain Bacteria; phylum Bacillota; class Clostridia; order UBA1381; family UBA1381; genus UMGS1958. Next base: position 2,121 of record JAUNPN010000092.1, read on the forward strand.
GAGGGTACGGGTTATCCGCAGAACATTATTTTAAAAGACAGATATAAACGGCTGTGGGCGCTTGATACTAATTTTGAGGTAATGTGGACTTTTACCGGCAATATCGGTCATTATCCGTGGGTTTACGATTTAAACGGAGATGGTAAAGATGAGATTATCGCGGGCTATAATGTGCTGAACAGTAAAGGCGAATTGCTGTGGACTATTGATATGGACGACCACGCGGATTGTATATGGGTATGTGATTTAAAACAAGATAAACAACCTGTTGTACTTGTCGGCGGAAGCGATACTACCGCATACAGTGCGGACGGAAAGCTGTTATGGCGGTTTACCGACACAGTGGAATCGCAGAATATTGCTCCCGGCAATTTTATTCCCGAAAACAAAGGAACAGAAATTGCGGGACTTGACCGAATATCCCGAAATGATGTAATCGGAGCAGACGGAAAGATTATACCCGCTCCCGACGGCAAGGACGGCGTATTTGTATTTGACTGCAACGCAAAATCTATATTTAAAGAGGACAGGCAGGTTGCCGGCTGGAAAACTATCGTTACAACGATACATAATTTTGACCGCGGCGCGCAGGATTATATTCTCGCATACCGCCGAAGCGACACAGCGGGCGGCGTATACGACGCAAAAATGAACCCGATTTTTGAGTTTCCGTTTGACGGTCATATTATGTGGACAGATTTGACAGGCGACGGTTTATCTCAAATATTGCTTTATGATGATGAAAAGATAGCGATATTCTCAACAGAAAAAACAGATTTATCGAAAGCGGCAGTACCATATACACGACCGCAGCCGAAGCGTCTTTATAATTGGACGCGCTATTGGGGCAGCGAAATGAATCCGAGTCAATATGCAGTGAATTACATTACGGGTGATTTTACAACTAATGATATTTCCGCTTGGGCGCATAAATGCGCGTTAGAAAGAGTTGACAATTCGCTCGTTACGCGAGCGGACTTTATTGTACTGCTTGTAAACGCGCTTAATCTGAAAGCATACGAACGCAGCAATTTTAACGATATTCTTCCTCGCGATTATTACTATGAAGCCGCGGGGATTGCAAAGAAACTGAATATCGTAACGGGGGATACCTTTAATCCTGATAAGCCGATAACAGCCGGAGAAGCAACGGAAATGCTGAAAAAAGTAAATATCGCGTTATCTATAAACTTACCGACAGGAACCGTTTTTACAAAATGGCAGGTCGCAAAAATATTTTCGGCTATTTTAAATAGATAATATATTGCCAACAGAAAGGAATATGATAATGAATATTAACACAAAAATCATTTACAATGGCAGCAATAAAGCTATCATAAATGCAGTAGAAATTTTAAAGCGTGACATAAACACGGTTTTTGACGCATCAGACGCAGACGGCGGAGAAATCAAGCTGATAGAAACGCGTCTGACAGAGGAGCAATTTGAAATAAAGGACGGAAATATATATGCTTCTGATGAGCTTGGTTTTATTTACGGACTTTTGCATATCAGTAAAACCACGCTTGGAATACCGCCGTTTTGGTTTTGGTATGATTATAAAATCAAGCCTATGAGCAGCGCGGAAATTGCAGATTATAAATCAACTCCCGCAAGGATACGCTTTAGAGGATGGTTTTTAAATGATGAGATTCTGCTGACGCATTGGACACCGAACGGAGATGCGCTTTTGCCTTGGAAAATGGCATTTGAAGCAATTTTGCGCTGCGGTGGCAATATGGTTATTCCCGACACGCAGATAACGCGTGAGCATAGCGCGCTTGCCTCCTCATACGGTTTGTGGCTTACTCATCATCACGCGGAGCCTTTGGGTGCGGATATGTTCGTAAAGGCTTATCCCGACTTAGCTCCATCATATCAGATGTATGCCGATAAGTTCCAAAAATTATGGGAAGACAGAATAGAAAGCCAAAAAGATTTCAAAGTTATATGGGATTTAGGTTTCAGAGGTCAGGGCGATACGCCGTTTTGGAATTCGGACAAAAATTCAGAATATGATACGGATGAAAAACGCGGAAAGCTGATAAGCGATATTATAAAACTTCAATATGATATGCTGCATAAAAAAATTCACGATCCCGTATGCTGCACATATCTTTACGGCGAGACTATGGAGCTTTACAAAAAAGGATGTATCAGTTTGCCGGAGGATATAATAAAAATATTTGCGGACAACGGTTACGGAAAAATGGTGTCGCGCCGTATAGGTATGAACAATCCGCGTACCATAGCGCTGCCCGATAAAAATGACAGTCAATATGGCATTTACTATCATGTTTCCTATTGTGATCTACAATCCTGCTCTCATATTACAGAGGTTGGAATGAGCCTTGATTTTATTACGCGTGAGCTTGAAAATGCGTTTGACAGAGGCGCGGATGATTACCTTATTGTAAACTGTTCAAATATTCGTCCGCACGTTTTTATGCTTGCGGCGATAAGCGAATTATGGCGGGGTGAAAAATTTAACGCATATGAATTTGCAAAAACATATTTCAATGATGAACGGGCAGCCGACGCGTTTCTTGACTATGCAAAAGCTGCGGTTTCATTTGGTGAACATGAGGACGAAATGGCGGGTGACCATTTCTATAATTTCAGCGTGAGAGCGTTCATATCAGATATTATGAAAAATAAAACTCATTCTGTACATATGAAATGGGCAACAGGTGATATTCCTATAACTGCACAGTTAAATTGGTTTTATGAAAAATGCGCGGAGGGTGAGAAAAATTACGACGTTTTTTTGAAAAAACATACGCACAATTTGGGAAAACTGTATGACGCTACAATTATATTGCATGGCAGACTGCATTATCACGGATACAAAGGCGGCGCGCTTTTCACACGCGCTTGCGGGGAATTGATGAATAAGAATTACATAAACGCATATTATCTCACGGGACTTGCATCAGAGGAATTTGAAACGGCAAACAGAATTTTAAGAGAGTCAGAATATGGGGTGTGGCAGGGATTTTATGAAAATGAATGCTTTGCCGATTTTAAGTTTACCGCATATATGCTGAAAAACTTTATGTTTTATATCCGAAATCTTGCTGATGGTCCGGGATTTTGGCACTGGCCGCGGGAATTGTTTTATGATGATTGCAATAAGCGGGTATGGCTGCAAATGAATCACGATAATCGCGACACGGATGATGTATTGTTTGAAAAAATGAAAAAACGAGGTTATAAAAATGAAAATTAAAATTTTTCCCGACGAAATTATAAAACAACAAAACTGTAATTTTGGTATTTTATACGAAGATATAAGCCATGCAGCGGACGGAGGTTTATATGCGGAAATGGTACAAAATCGTTCATTTGAATTTGACATTGTTGATAATCCGTCTTACACACCGCTTACCGCGTGGAAAAAAGTAGAACGCGGCGGAAGTATGACGCAAATTCACGTTGACAGTGCAAAACCGCTTAATGATAAAAATACACACTATCTCACATTAAACGTCAGCACATACGGCGAGGGTGGCGGCTTTCTCAATGAGGGCTACAACAGCGGTCTGCCCTTTCAAAAGGACGAGGAGTATTATTTTTCCTGTTGGTACAGATTAAACGAACAGCTTACTCCGAAAAGATACGACGGCAGTTACAGCGAAATTGATATTCGATTTGAGAATGATACTGCTGACCGATGCTTTGCGGAAGCCGCGTTTACGCCCGAAGCCGGAGGCTGGAAATACGTTGAGCTTACTATGAAATCTTCGGATAATTGCAGCAGGGGACGATTGGTTATCACGTCAAAAGAGCCGATTCTAATTGATTTTGATATGGTGTCCGTATTCCCGAAAAACACATTTAAGGGACGCAGAAACGGTCTAAGGCGCGATATTGCACAGATGATTGCTGATTTAAAGCCTAAGTTTATCCGTTTTCCGGGCGGCTGCGTAGTCCATTGGGGTTCACTTGACGCTGATAAACGCGACAGTATGTACCGTTGGAAGAATACAATAGGCAAAATAGAAGAACGCCCGATAAGAAAAACGCGGAATTACAATCAGTCAAACGGATTGGGATTTTATGAGCTGTTTCAATTCTGTGAGGATATAGGCGCTGAGCCGCTGCCGACAATCGCGGGCGGTTATGACCCTCACACGCTTGTTGCGATTCCTATGGAAAATATAAGCGAATGGATCGACGAAGCGCTTGACCTTATCGAAGTTGCAAACGGCGCAACAGACACCGTTTGGGGCAGCAAAAGAGCAGAGATGGGACACCCTAAACCTTTTAACTTAAAATATCTTTGCATAGGCAATGAAGAAGTCGGAGAACCGTTTTTCGAGAGATACAGGGTTATGGCAGACGCAATAAAACAAAAATACCCTGAAATTAACATTGTAGGAACAGCGGGCGGTGGCAGCGACGGACAAATGTATGATAATGCTTATAAAGTTGCATACGAAACAAAAACAGACGTAATAGACGAACATTTTTATCAATGCCCCGAATGGATGCTCGTAAATTCAGATAGATATTTAAACCGCAGTAATGATATTGACGTTTTAATCAGCGAGTATTCCTCACGCGACAATAAGCTGTATAACGCACTGTCGGAAGCGGCTATGATGACAGGCTTTGAAAAAGCGGAATGTGTAAAAATGGCGGCTTATGCGCCGTTGCTTTGCAATGCTGATTATCTGAATTGGTATCCTAATTTGATATGGTATGATAATCACAGAATATACGGCTCGGAGAGCTATTATGTGCAGCAGTTATTTTCCGTATTTCAAGGCGGCGCGGTTTTGAAAACCGAAGATGATTTCAGCGAAATATCGGCAAAACTGCCGTCGCTTGCGGGGCAGATTGGATTATCTACAAAGGGCGCGGAGGCGGAAATATCCGATATTGTGCTTGAAAACCTTAAAACAGGTGAGAAAATATCAGCAAAAAATATAACGCTTTCACCGGATAATAATTATGTAAATCTGTTTGACGAGCAATGGACGGATTACAGATTATCGTTTAATTTTGTAAGAACAAGCGAGAATGTGTTTGATATTCTTGCAGGCAAACACAATATTGCTGTTGAGTTTGCAAGACGCGATAAAGCGAATAAGCTGTTTTTGGATATTGGCAGCTGGCAGCGTACTGTCAGTCTGAACGGGATGATAAACGGAGCGGAATGCGGTCTTGGAACAAGCGAATTTATAATACAGAGATATAAAAGCTATGATGTTGTACTTGAAGTAAGAGGTAATAATGTAATGGCTTTTATTGACGGCGTAAAGTATCAGGACACAAGCATAAAATCAGCGGAAGCAGTTAAACCGTTATATTACAGCGCAGTAGATGATAATGGGAGCGTTATATTAAAGGCGGTAAATGTAACAGAGAAATTTGCTGAAATCGACGTTAGTATAATCGGTAAAGATTATAAAAATGCAACTATTTATCAACTGAGCGGTGATAAAAATGATAAAAACAGTTTTGATAAACCCAATAGAATTGTACCTGTAAAACGTTCGGTTGAGTTTGATAATACATTGATACTGCCGCCGTATTCAATGAGCGTAATTTGTTTTGATTAAAGAAAGGAAAAACGGTTATGAAAACAGAAGCATATCTTTTTGTACATTTTGTAGGCTCGGAAGATAGCCCCGAAGCGGAGCAGATTTATTTTTCGGTATCGGCGGACGGCGAAACGTGGAACATACTGAATAACGGTAAATGTGTTCTTGCAAGCACGATAAGCGAAAAGGGCGTCCGCGACCCGTATATATTGCGTTCGTCTAAGAACAATAAATTCTATATTATTGCAACAGATTTGTCTATCCACAACCGAAAAAGAGTAACAGAAAGCAAATTGGCGTGGAAGCAATGTCAAAATATTCTGCCCGACAATCCGAATAAGGGAAGCAAAAAAATCGTGGTATGGGAAAGCACAGACCTTGTTCACTGGTCGGACGCACGACTTGCCGACGCTGCTCCGAATGACGCGGGATGCTATTGGGCGCCGAAATGCATATGGGACGAAGAAAAACAGAAATTTATGGTGTTCGGCGCGTCAAGAACGGCAGTCGATAACTATACATATTTGCGGCTTTACAGAAGCTATACTAATGATTTCAAAAGTTTTACGAGGGCGGAGCTTATGATGTCGGAGGAAAACCGCCATATCTTTGATGCGTCAATCGTAAAGGACAAAGGCAAATATTATTGTATATATAAATCAAGCGACAGATTAAAGCTTGACTGCGCAGATACATTGGACGGTGAATGGACTGCGGTCGATACAAATATTCATGCGGTTGCCCCTTGTCACGAAGGTCCTGCAATCTGCAAAATAAACGGTGAAGATGCATGGCTTGTAATGCTTGACAGTCTGATACCGCCGGGCGGCTACGAGCCGTTTGTAACAAAAGACCTATCGAGCGGTAAATTTATCGGTTTGGAAGCAGAGGTTAAGTTCCCTCAAAATGTGAAATGCCGCCACGGTTCGCTTTTGACTATAACAAAAGAAGAGTATAACAGACTTGTTGAAGTATATGGAACGGTTAAATAGAAATTTTGGAGGTTAAAAATGAAATACAGAAAACTTGGGAAATGGGGATTAAAAGTAAGTGAAATATCTGTCGGAAGCTGGATGACGCGTCTTACAGATAAAGCGCAGATAGATATTGCAAAAGAAAGCATAAAAACGGCTTTTAGTGAGGGCGTTAATTTCTTTGATTGTGCCGACGCGTATTCTGGCGGCGACGCAGAGCGTTTCTTGGGCGAATTATTAAGCGATTATAACCGCAGTGATTACGTTATATCATCAAAAGTATTTTTCCCGACAGGTAAGGGCGTTAATGACAGAGGATTGTCAAGAAAACATATTTTTGAAAGCATAGATAAATCGCTGAAAAATCTTAAAGTCGATTATCTTGATATGTATTTCTGCCACCGCTATGACACTGATACTCCCGTTGAGGAAACAATGGAAGCATTGTCCGACCTTGTAAAGCAAGGAAAGATACTCTATTATGGCGTTAGCGAATGGCTGCCCTCGCAGGTTATGGACGCTTTAAGGGTTATAGAAAAATATAATATGCGTCCGCTTAATGTTATTCAACCGCAGTATAATATGGTTGACAGGTTTATTGAGGACGAAATGATGTCGATATGTGAACAGAACGGAATAGGCATAGTTGCATTTAGTCCTTTATCGCAAGGATTATTAACAGGAAAATATAAAAAGGGTATGCCGCTTCCCGATGGCAGCAGGGCTACACATCAGGGAGATAAACAGATTAACAAGCTGCTTACAGAAGAAAATCTTGATAAAGTAGAAAAGCTGTCAGAGATAGCAAAGGAATTAGACCTTACTATGTCGCAGCTTGCTCTTGCGTGGGCATTACGCAAACAGTGTATGACAAGTTTAATAACAGGCGCATCAAAGCCCGAACAGGTTATTTCTAATACCAAAGCAAGCGGAATTAAATTGTCTGATGATGTCTTGTCAAGAATTGAAGAAATACTTGACTACAAACCGTTTGTCAGAAAAATAGGTTAAAAACAATCAGAAAGGAAACTATATATGAAATTAGAAGAAATGAAATGTTTTCTGCACGGTGCGGACTACAACCCGGATCAGTGGCTTGACAGACCGGCAATCTTAAAAGAGGATATTCGTTTGATGAAAAAAGCCGGAGTAAATGTTGTTTCATTGGGAATTTTCGCGTGGTCAACATATGAACCCAATGAGGGTGTTTTTAACTTTAAATGGTTGGATAATATCATTGATACCCTTTATAAAAACGGGATATATGTAATACTGTCTACGCCGAGCAGTGCAATTCCGCCGTGGTTGTCTAAAAAATATCCCGAAGTTATGCTCACCAAGGCGGACAGAGTACGCAGGATTCATGGGGACAGAAGTTTTTTCTGCAAAAGCGGAATATATCGCAAAAAGGTTGAGATAATAGACAGACAGCTTGCGGAGCGTTACGCGCGCCACCCTGCCTTAATTATGTGGCACATATCAAACGAAATGTATGGGAATTGTCATTGTCAGACCTGTCAGCAAAAATTCCGTGAATGGCTGAAACAAAAGTATAGAACCATAGATAATCTGAATAAGCAATATTGGAGTGCATTTTGGAGTCACGGTTACAGTGATTGGGACGAAATTGAGTCGCCGTCAGCAAGTATTGGCGAAAGTACGTTATCGCCGCTTGCGGTTGATTACAACAGGTTTTATTCTGACGTAAGCATTGATTTTTTGAATATGGAAATTAATACAGTAAAAGAATATAATTCGGATATTCCCGTTACTACAAATATGTTTCATCATAATTGTGGGATTAACTATCAGAAATTATCAGATAAATTAGACGTTATATCGTGGGACAGCTATCCGAGATGGCATTGCGGAACAGATAAAACAACAGAATGGGATAATGCCGTAAGAGCTGCTTTTGATTTTGATTATTGCAGAACCTTAAAGCAAAAGCCGTTTTATTTAATGGAAAGCGTACCGAGCGTACCAAGTCAGTTTGAGGTATGCAAGCTGAAGCGTCCTAAAATGCATATGCTGTCAGCTATGCAGGCAGTAGCCTTTGGCTCAAATTCCGTACAATATTTTCAGTGGCGCAAAGGACGCGGAGGATATGAGAAGTTTCACGGTGCGGTTGTGGGACACGATGGAACAGAAAATACGCGCGTATTCAATGATGTAAAGGAAGTCGGTAAAAAATTAACGGATATTTCAGAACTAAAAGGTACAACTGGAAAATGCAACGCCGCCATAATTTTTGATTGGGAAAATATGCGCGTCTTAGAGGGAGAAGTTGCATTAAAGAGAAACAAGAATTTTCACGAAATCATATATAAGCATTATGAAGCATTACTTAAAAACTATGCGTCTGTTGATATTATAAGCGTAGATGATGATTTTTCACGCTATAAAATGATTGCCGCGCCATCTTTATATTCGCTTAAACCGGGTATAAGCGATAAAATACGTGAGTTTATAGAAAACGGCGGTCATTTTGTTCTTACATATAACAGTGGAATTGTAAATGAAAATGATATAGCCTTTGAGTGTTTCCCACCATATTCGTTAAATGACGTATTCGGTGTGGAATGTGAGGAAACGGATGCGCTTGCTGCTGATGATTATAACGAAATTGTATATGCGGGTAAAATATACAAGGCTTTGGACTTTTGCGAGCTTATACATACAAGCGCGGAAGTTGTAGGAGAATATGCAACTGATTTTTATGCAGGTAAAGCGGCAGTTACTAAAAAACAATATGGCAAAGGTGCTGCATATTATCTTGCTTGTCATACTGACGACGAGTTTCTGCACGACTTTTACCATAATGTCATTTCAGAAGCAGGTGTTTACAAGATAGACGTGGATTACGTTCAAGATGTTATGATAAAAGAACGAAACGGGCATATTTTCCTTATGAATTTTAGCACGGAACAAAGAAGTGTCCATATCGATGACAAGAAATATACTCTTGATGGATATGATTATTTAATATTATAATGACATAAACTGTCTTCTGTATTTCAGATATATTTATAGATAAGCTTATATAAACTTTGAGCCGGAATGAATGTACAATGAAAAGAAGATATATACCGTAGCTATAAAATACAAGTTACTATTCATATATCAGAAGCCGAGTTTGTCAAAAAATAAAATTGACAAATTCGGCTTTTTAATCTCAAATGCGAAAAATGACAGTTTAACAGTAAATAACAAGAAAAGCGTTATATTGTGTGTTTCTATGACATATAGTATGACGCTTTTTGTTTTTTATACAGTATGGATTAGTAACAGTTAAAATATCTTAAATATTTCTTGCAAAATATCTTATATTATCATCCATACTTCCTATATCTGTAATTTAATGTTGTTTCTTCAATGGGACAAGCCTCCGATACGGTATCCGTGAGTCAGACCTTAACAGCAAATAAATTTCAAAACTTAGGGTCGGAGGACTAAGAAACGTGGATAAAAAAATTTTTTTAAAAATTTTGATTTTAACTTTAGATTTCGTATTAAAAAGTGATTTAATAATATTAACAGATGATTTGCTCCTGACTTTTCCAAAATGGAAAGTCAGGAGGTGAAACAGATGTTTAGTTATTTTGATTATTTATTAAAACAGTTACTTATAGAAAAGTATCCTAATATAAATAATGACAGCTCTGATTTAGATACTATCAGTGAAAAAGTTATTACGGAAGAATATAGAAAATTTTTAGATAAGGTAGCGGTAAGAATTACTATTGATATGTTTGAACGAGAAGAATATGTAAACGCAATATTGAAACTCGCAAGAATGGAACGCATTATAATTGCTTTCAATATTATTCAGGGTATTGAATTAAGAGAAATCGCATATCTGCTTAATACAAGTGCAGACAGCGTATATTCTCAAAAAAATACGGCTCTTAAACGATTGAAAGCAGAATTAGCCAATATAAAATAAGTTTTACATAATTAAAGCAATTACATAAAACGGCATTTTGATATACCCCTGTTTATTTTTTGATCTGTATAGAGCGTGTTGCCGTTTTCACGCTTTATATAGACGCATTATCTATCTGTTTTTCAAATGTGCTTTAACAGGCGGATAACGTCTGAAAATCTTATCATACAAAGAAAGCACGGAAGATAACGCCGATGCAGTATAAAGGGCAAACAAACACATTCCGGTATGAACGAGCCTTAGATTGGATGCGCCATGACGCTGTATATGCTTCTGCCTATGAGATATATGTGAAAGACTGTACATTCCATATATTTTCATAACACAGTTCCTCGTGTCACATATACAGTCGAGCGATAAACATTTACAATCAAAATCAACCTTGCAAGCTGAACGGCGATAACTTCATATCGGTACAATGATACTTCTGCTGAGTCCTGCTGCATAAGTGCAGCAAAGTCCGAGCGTTAAGAGCGTCGCAGGCAAGACAGCAGTCCGGGCGGATGCCGGGAAGGTGGAACTCCTATGGAGCGGTTTTGCAAACCGCCGTTTGTTGAGCTTGTATTAAATCATGTTAATATCAGAGCTTAGAATATAGGCTGATATATCTTAAGCTGTAATATTAGCAAATAAAATGAAGGGATAGGACTATTATGTTAAACTATGAAATGGAAAGAATAGATGCGGATACGGTCGTAATGACAACAGAACGCGGCGAGAAGGTAACGCTGCATTTTCAGCCGGAGGATAATCCGGATATTGAGAATATTATCACTGATAATCTGCTGACCTCGTATGAGCGGAGAATTAAGGCTATGGCAAGTAATGGGTAAATTATAATTTACAAAAATTCTACAAGATACTTTACATTCACACGTTAATATGGTATAATAAACGTGTGAATGAGTAACCACGGAAACTCAGTCGCATAAAGAAAGCAGATAGCTACATGGTTGGA
>JAUNPN010000093.1 GCA_030536655.1 bacterium
TGACGAAAAATCTGACTGTGTTCACTGCGTACTATATTTAATCAGTGCTTCCTTAGCTGTAAAGATTTTTTATTTTTTACAAAAAAACATCAAAAAATCTTTACTTATTCATGAAAATGTGATATACTAATATTACTAAATTTTATTTATACATAAAGGAGAGAACGATATGAGCAAAACAAAGGGCGGCTTTACTCTGCCGGGAGAGAGCGGATACGAAGAGCTTACATTGCAGATGGCTGAAAAATGGGGTGCGGATGTAATTCGTGACAGTGACGGTACTGAGCTTTCGCCGGAGATTATTAATGCCGGATACGGAATTTATTCGACAATCTGTATTATTCGCGGTCATAATGACTGGGCAAAGGAAAATATGGATAAGCTTCAGCAGTCATTCCTTATGACAAGTCCGGTTGTTGCGACAGAGGATACGCTGACAATAGAACTGATGAAGGATTTCTTCGCTGAACAGTTTATTATTAATGAGTCTGCCGAATCAATTGAATACTGGCAGGTATTTGACCGTACATCAAACGAAGAAATTCCCGCTGATAAGTGGTCGTATGCCGACGGCAAGGTTACAATTGAGGGAATCACTCCGTGGCACAAGTACACCGTGAACTTCCTTGCATACAGAATCTGGGAAGAAATTTCAATGTACAATCACGTAACAAACAACTGGGATAAGGAGCATTTAATGCCGATTGACCCGATTTATCCGGAAACACAGGCATATATGATTGACTGGCTTGATAACTGGGCAAAGACACATCCGGCAACCACAGTTGTACGCTTTACTTCAATGTTCTATAATTTCGTATGGATTTGGAGTTCAAGCAAGAGAAACAGAGATTATTTCTCCGACTGGGGTTCGTATGACTTCACGGTTTCACCGCTTGCATTGAAGAAGTTTGAAGAAAAGTACGGCTATAGAATTACATCTGAGGATTTCGTGAACAAGGGAAAGCTACAGGCAACTCATATGGTTGCAACAAAGGCAAAGCTTGATTGGATGCAATTTGTAAACGATTTTGTTGTAGACTTCGGTAAGAAGCTTGTTGAGCTTGTTCAGAGCTACGGCAAGAAGGCATATGTATTCTATGACGATTCATGGGTAGGCATTGAGCCGTGGGGAGATAGATTTAAGGACTTCGGCTTTGACGGTCTTATCAAGTGCGTGTTCAACGGATTTGAAGTTCGTCTCTGTGCGGGAGTTGACGCTGTTGATACACACGAAATCAGACTTCACCCGTATCTGTTCCCGACAGGTCTCGGCGGTGCACCGACATTTATGGAGGGCGGTCACCCGACAAGAGATGCTCAGGAATATTGGAAGAATGTACGCCGTGCATTGTTAAGAGCAAAGATTGACAGAATCGGTCTCGGCGGATATCTTTCACTGACACTGCCGTTCCCGGATTTCAATGACTATATCGAAAAAATTTCGGATGAGTTCAGACTGATTAAGGATTATCACACAAACGGCGCACCGTATGTTCTTCCTAATACAAAGGTATATGTGCTGACCGCGTGGGGCAAGCTCCGTTCATGGACCTGCTCGGGTCACTGCCACGAGCATCCGGAGGTTGATTTGATCAACGTAATCGAGGCGCTTTCGGGTATGCCGCTTGACGTTGAATTTATTAGCTTTGACGATATTGCGGAAAAGGGTATTCCGGCAGACGCAAAGGTAATTATCAATGCGGGCGCTCAAGGCACAGCATGGTCCGGCGGCGAAAACTGGAAGTGTGACAAGCTTGTTTCGGCACTCACAGAGTGGGCATACAAGGGCGGCACATTCATCGGCGTAAACGAGCCGAGTGCGGTATGCGGCTATGATACGTTGTTCAGAATGGCTCCTGTGCTTGGTGTCGATGAAAAGACAAACGCAAGAATTTGTCACGGTATTCCGTCATTTGAGGTTGAAGGCTCGGCTGCATTATGTGACGGCGCTTCGTTTGACGTGGTATCAAAGCCGGTTTATCTTACGGATGAAGCTACAAAGGTGCTTGCCGCAACGGACGGCGCTCCGGCAGTAACTCTCCATAAGTTTGGCGCAGGCTCAGGCGTATACATTTCAAGCTTCCGTCATAATGAGGTTAACAACCGCACGCTTCTTAATCTCATTATTGAGGCAACGGGCGGCGACCTCGGACAGGACTTCCTTACAGACAATGTAATGACAGAGTGCTGCTATTATCCTGAGGGCGGAAAGATTGTTATTATCAATAACAGCGAGGATGAGCAGACAGCGACTGTTAAGACTCCTAACGGTCCAAAGACTGTTTCCTTAAGCGCGTTTGATACTCAGATTGTTGATATGTGATCAGAAAAATAACAGATTTTATTCTGAAAATAACAGCAAAAAGGTTTCGGCAGAGGTCGGAACCTTTTTGCCGTTTTCGATATTCGGTATTCTTTTTGGAGCGTATACAAAGTGCACAAAAAATAAAAAAATACTTATAAATAATTGACATTTAAAAAAATTCTGAAACATGATATAATTATAATATGTGTTAAAAGTTAGTATTTCGGTACGAGCAGTAAAAGCATACTTGAATAATAAAATTAAAATGACAAAGGAGGCATAATGAATGTATCAGAAACCTGCAATTCCCTTTAAGGGAACAAAGGCTCAGGAAACTGAACTCAGGGAATATATAGCCCTGGAAAAGTCACAGCCGGGTGCGCTGATGCCGGTTTTGCAGAAAGCGCAGGGGATTTACGGCTATCTTCCGATTGAGGTTCAGGAAATTATCGCGGAAGGACTGGAAATTTCTTTAAGTGAAGTTTACGGTGTGGCAACCTTTTATTCGCAGTTTTCGCTTAATCCGAAGGGAGAGCATCGTATAAGCATCTGTCTGGGAACAGCCTGTTATGTAAAGGGTGCGGATAAAATACTTGAGGGTCTTGAAAAAAGGCTCGGAATCAAGTGCGGAGAATGTACGCCGGATGGAGTGTTTTCGTTGGATTCGTGCCGCTGTGTGGGCGCGTGCGGGCTTGCTCCGGTTATGATGGTTGACGAGGATGTTTACGGAAGAATGACCGTGGATCAGATTGACGGAATACTTGCAAAGTATACGGCAAAGAAACCGGCCGGAATGGAGGGCTAATTGAATGCTTACAGTTGAAGAATTAAATAAAATCCGCGAAGCAAAAAGAAAGCTCGTTGAAATGCGAAGCGAGCACGCGGACAACAATTCGGGCTATAAATATCAGGTTCTTGTCTGCGGAGGAACGGGATGTCATTCATCGGGCAGCAAGAAGGTAATTGATATTCTTGAAGATGAGATTGTGAAAAATCAGCTTGAAAAGGATGTAAAAATTGTCAGAACAGGCTGCTTCGGACTTTGCTCGCTCGGACCGATTATGATTGTATATCCGGGCGGAGCATTTTACGCGCGCGTTCAGCCGGATGAAATTCCGGAAATCGTACAGGAGCATCTTATTAACGGAAACGTGGTTAAGCGCTTCCTCTATGAAAGCACTGTTTGCGATGACGGCAGTGTAAAGTCGCTTCAGGAAACGGATTTCTATAAGAAACAGCTGCGCGTTGCGTTGAAGAACTGCGGTGTTATTGACCCGGAGGATATTGAGGAGTACATAGCAACGGACGGATATCAGGCATTGGCAAAGGTGCTTACAACAATGACTCCGGACGATGTAATTCAGGTAATGCTCGATTCGGGACTGCGCGGCAGAGGAGGCGGCGGTTTCCCGACAGGACGCAAGTGGGCGTTTGCAAAGGCGTCGGAAAGCGATCAGAAATATGTCTGTTGCAACGCCGATGAAGGCGACCCCGGTGCATTCATGGATCGTTCCATCCTGGAGGGCGACCCGCATACTGTTCTTGAGGCAATGGCAATTGCAGGCTATACAATCGGCGCAAACAAGGGATATATTTATGTGCGCGCGGAGTATCCGGTTGCAGTTCACCGGCTTGATGTGGCGATTGAACAGGCTAAGAAGTACGGCTTGCTCGGCGATGGTATTTTCGGAACAGATTTCGCGTTTGATATTGAGCTGAGGCTTGGAGCTGGCGCGTTTGTCTGCGGTGAGGAAACCGCGCTTATGACTTCCATCGAGGGACACAGAGGCGAGCCGAGACCGAGACCTCCGTTTCCGGCTGTCAAAGGACTTTTCGGAAAACCGACAATTCTTAATAATGTTGAAACCTATGCTAATGTATGTAAGATTATATTAAACGGACCCGAATGGTTCTCGTCGATGGGTACGAAAACCTCGAAGGGTACAAAGGTGTTTGCACTCGGCGGAAAGATTACAAATGTAGGCTTAGTCGAGGTTCCGATGGGTACGACACTGCGTGAAATAGTTGAAGAAATCGGCGGCGGCGTTCCTGACGGAAAAAAGTTTAAGGCGGCTCAGACCGGAGGTCCTTCCGGCGGATGTATTCCTGCCTGTCACATAGATGTTCCGATTGACTACGATAATCTGATTAAGCTTGGCTCGATGATGGGTTCCGGCGGACTTATTGTAATGGACGAGGATACCTGTATGGTTGACATTGCGAAGTTCTTCCTTGAGTTTACGGTTGATGAGTCGTGCGGAAAATGTACTCCGTGCCGTATCGGAACAAGGCGTTTGTACCAGTTTATCGACAAGATTACAAAGGGTGAAGGCGAGCTTGGGGATTTGGATAAAATCAAGGAGCTTTGCGCACATATGCAGTCAACCTCACTCTGTGCTCTCGGTCAGACAACGCCTAATCCGGTAATTTCCACAATGAGGTATTTTGAAGACGAGTACATCGCTCACGTAAAGGATAAGACCTGCCCGGCAGGTGTATGTAAGGAGCTTCTCTCCTATGAGATTGTTCCGGATTTATGTAAGGGCTGTACGCTCTGCGCACGCAACTGTCCGGCGGACGCTATCTCCGGCAAGGTTAAGCAGACGCATAAGATTGACAGAAATAAGTGTATCAAATGCGGATTATGTATGCGCAATTGTAAGTTCGGCGCGATTATAAAGAAATAAGGGAGGGAATATATTCATGGTAACATTAAAAATAAACGGTATCAGCGTAACAGTACCGGAGGATTATACCATACTTCAGGCTGCGAAGGAAATAAATATCGAGATTCCTTCTCTGTGCTATTTAAAGGATATTAACTGTATAGGCTCATGCCGGGTCTGTGTGGTGGAGCTGCGCGAGCGCGGAAGAAGCCGTTTGGTTGCGTCCTGCGTGTATCCGGTTGCAGAGGGCATGGAGGTTTACACAAATACTCCGGCGGTAAGAACCTCGCGCCGTACTACTATTGAGCTTATTCTTTCAACTCATCGAAAGAAGTGTCTGTCCTGCGTGCGCGGTAACAACTGTGAGCTTCAAAAGCTTGCGTTTGACTACGGTGTTGACGAGGACCGCTTTGCGGAGGAGGAAATTAAGTACCGGCTTGATGATCTTTCACCGTATATTATAAGAGATAATAACAAGTGTATCATGTGCCGCCGCTGTACGGCAGTCTGTAATAAGATTCAAACAGTCGGCGCAATCGGCGAGATTGCGAGAGGCTATAAGGTACATATCGGCTGCGCGTTTGAAAAGAGCCTTAACGACGTTTCCTGCGTGGGCTGCGGTCAGTGTATAGTTGCCTGTCCTGTCGGTGCGCTTAATGAAAAGAGTAATATTGATGAGGTTTGGGACGCGATTGAAAATCCGAAAAAGAAGGTGGTTGTGTTTACTGCTCCGTCAATCAGGGCAACTCTCGGCGAATGCTTTAATATGCCGATAGGCACGAATGCTGAGGGAAAAATGATTGCCGCAATCCGCCGTCTTGGCGTGGATTCCGTGTTCAATATGGATGTAACTGCGGATTTGACAATTATGGAGGAGGCAACGGAGCTTCTGGAGCGTATAAAGCATAAGGATGTGCTTCCAATGTTTACAAGCTGCTGCCCGGGCTGGGTTAAGTTTGTTGAACATCATTATCCGGATTTCATTCCGAATCTTTCAACCTGCAAATCACCGCAGCAGATGTTCGGAGCAGTATTAAAGACGTATTACGCACAGAAGAACGGATTAAACCCGAAGGATTTGTTTGTGGTCAGCGTAATTCCGTGTACGGCGAAAAAGTTCGAGTGTACGCGCGAGGAGGAAAATGCGTTTGAATTTACAGATGTTGACGTATCGCTGACAACGAGAGAGCTTGCAAAGATGATTAAGGGCGCCGGTCTGAAGTTTACCGATTTGAAGAATGAGGACTTTGACAATCCGTTTGAAACGGCAACCGGCGCGGGTGCGATTTTCGGTGCGACCGGAGGAGTTATGGAAGCGGCGCTGAGAACAGCGGCAGAGGTGCTTGACGGCAGCTCGGCAAAGGTTGAATTTAAGGAAGTAAGAGGCACTGCGGGCATAAAGGAGGCAAGCTATAATCTGGGCGGAAAGAAGCTTAAGGTTGCGGTTGCATCAGGACTCGGAAACGCGAGAAAGCTGCTCGATATGATAAAGAGCGGCGAGAAAGAGTATCATTTTGTTGAGGTAATGGCATGTCCGGGCGGATGTGTAAACGGCGGCGGTCAGCCGGTTCAGGGCGACAGCGTGAGAAATTACGTTGACCTCAAGGCGCTGAGAGCAAAGGCGCTCTATGACGCGGATAAAAAGCTTAAGTTTAGAAAATCACACCAAAGTCCGGTGATAAGAATGCTTTATGAAGAGTATTTTGACGCGCCCGGAAAGCATCGTGCGCATAGACTGCTGCATACTAAGTATGTTAAGAGAGAGAAGTATTGATTCTCAGAGCTTATATGTAATTAAGAAAAGTCGGATTTTTGGGGAAATATGACGGAAAACCGGTAAGCAAAGAGGTACTTGATTTACGGATAGGCTCTCAGATATTATGAGTGTTCATAAATGGGATTGTATCAGAACCTATTAGGGGTTGATACAATCCTGTTTTTTTTATGCGATATTTATGTGGAATATAGGCAAAATAAATTTGTTATTTTCTTTTTTTTTCAAAAAAGCACTTGCAATTTTGCTGAGAAAATTGTATAATATAATCAGCTATATATAAAATAATGTAGAGTAAGGATAGATTTGATGAAAAAGAGATTTGCATTAATCGTGGCTGTCATCATATTTATCGCAGCAATAGCAGCGCTGCGCAGTGTAAAATCCGATATTGTTACTGAGCCTGCGGAGCTGACAACGCTTGAAAACAGCGTTCATACCAATGGTTTTATTGTTCGTGACGAAACAATGTATTATGCGACAGGAACGGGTACACCGTATTTCGGCGCGTCAGAGGGAGAAAGAATTTCCAAAGACAGCCAGGTTGCGGTTATATTTGAGGGTAAGGTGGATTCCGATTCCATTAAAGAGCTGTCCGTTATAGACGCAAAGCTTAAGCGTGCGTATGAAGCGGAGCAGAACGGCTTGACCCATAGGAGTGACACCGGTTCTATTGAGAATGATATAATGATGCGTGTAAATGAGATTTACGGCTTCGCAGAGGATGATAATGTCAGAATGGCGGCGCAGCAGCATGAGGCGATAGACTCGCTGAGGACAAACGGAGAATATAATAATGATACCGGTGCGACACGTCTTGAGGATGAAAAATGGAGAACGATTCAGAGTATAGGCAGCGGCAGGAAGGAAATTTATTCGGAAATATCCGGAGTGTTTTCAACTTACCTTGACGGTCTGGAACCGGTGCTGGTTCCGGACAGAATAGAACAGTACACTCCGTCGTATATAAGAGGACTTCCTGACGCGGAGAATGAAGAAGCTGATTTGAACCATGTTGAAACAGGAGATCCTATCTGTAAGGTTATGAATAACCATGTATGGTATGCTCTTGCCGCATTGAATTCTGATGAGGCGGAAAAATGCAGTAAGAATACAAGCGTGAAGCTTCGGTTTAATAATATGGCGGACGCTGAGGTTGAGGGAATAATAGATTATATTTCAGACGCGGACGAAAACGGGGACAGGCTGGTGCTTATCCGATGCTCGACTTATGTCGAGAGTGTGTTCTCGTATCGGCGCGCAGATATGGATATAATATTTGACAGCTATACGGGTTACAAGGTTCCGGTGAATGCAATACGTGCAGGAGACGGAAATCCGTATGTATACGGACAGGCAGGAAGCTCAAGCTTTAAGTGCGAGGTTAAGGTGCTTTATACGGACAGCGGGAGCGAGTACTCGATTATTGAGTCAACGGAAGAAGCAAAGAACAAGCTTAGCCGTGCGGAAAGAATAATAATCAGTGATATAGAATAATAAAGTCGGAGGGTGAGAGATAATGTCAATAGCGGAACGGCTGAGGGCGGTTGAAGAAAGAATTGCCGCCGCAGCAGAACGGAGCGGACGCACCCGCGGGGACATCACACTTATAGCAGTGACAAAAACGCACCCCGCGTCAATGATGAATGAGGCGATAGAGGCGGGAGCCGCCTATGTTGGAGAAAACAAGCCTCAGGAGGTAAGAGATAAATTTGCAGAGGTGCTGCCGGTAAAATGGCATCTTATCGGACATTTGCAGACGAATAAGGTCAAATATGTGATAGATAAATGCGACATGATCCAGAGTGTTGATTCGGTAAAGCTTATGGACGAAATAGAGCGGCTTGCCGTAAGTCATGATACGAAAATGGATATATTGATTCAGGTCAATATTTCCGGAGAAGAATCAAAATCGGGAATTGAGCCGGAGCAGCTTCATGAACTGCTTAAGCATGCCGGAACGCTTACAAGAGTAAAGGTAAGAGGGCTGATGACAATTATTCCGGCAAGCAATGACAGGGAGGAAAATGCAGGCTGGTTCAGAAAGATGAAAAAGCTGTATGATCAAACTGCCGCTCTTGCAGGAGAATATAAAAATGTTACTATGGAATACCTTTCAATGGGTATGAGCGGAGATTTTGAAACTGCGATTGAATGCGGCTCGAATATGGTACGCGTAGGAAGCGCGATATTCGGCGCAAGAAATTATCAGATTGTGAAAGGATAGGTAAGTGTGATGGCAATGAGCAACAGAAGATATGATAATGACGATTATATAATTGATGACGAATTTGACGATACAGACGGTTACTCCGATGAGGAATATGATGAGGATAATGATGAAAAGCCTACGGCTTCATCATACCTAAAGTCACTTTGGAATAAAATACGCGGCGTCGGTGATGATTATGAAGAAGAATCAGAAGATGATGAGGAAGCCGAGGAGGATACACGTACAAGGCGTAAGGTCACATCAAAGAGAAGCAGCGGGCGCAGCGAGGATACATACGAGGAGGAAGAAACCGATAGCGAAGAAGTTGAATACAGCGATGAGGATTTGGATCGTTTTGACGAAAAATTCGGAACAAAAGGCTCGTCAAAGCGCGCTAATTTCAAGAGAATGACAAGAGAGCGCATGAATCCGGACGGAAAAACTTCTTCAAAGAAGCAGCGTACATCTTCAACAAGCTCGTCAAGGTGGGAAGGCTACAGAGGAAATGTAAAAAATATTCTGGAGGCTGCGCCCATGAATATGGATGATATTGAGGATATTGCAAGTGAGCTGATGAATGACAATGCCGCAATTATCAATCTTAACGGAATGAGGGCATATAAAGCAAGTGCGATAAGCTTTCTTGACGGAGTTTCGTTTGCAATAAAGTATCGTTTCGAGGAAATCGGCGGCGGTTATTACATATGTGCGCCAATCGGATTTATGATTCCGTTCAAGTTTGACAGCGCGGGACGCAGAGTGAGAAGATAATGCCGAAACAGGAACAAAATGACAAGCTTTTGCTTGCCAAAACAGAAGATTTGTTTAGGCTGTGTGAAAAGTACGCGTGTGTGCGATTTTCTGATTTTCTTGACGGCGCGGAGCAAGCGGTTATTGAGGACAGCGGTATTTCACGATACGGCTTTAATGTAATGCTTTTCGGCGGATTCAAGGGAAGTGAACGTAAAATTATGGGAGTTTTTCCGGAATGGGAGGAGCCGTGCGAGGCAGCTTTTCCGATAAAGGCCTTGACCATAGAAAGCGGTATCGGCAGGGAGCTTAATCACCGGGATTATCTGGGAACGTTTTTGTCGCTTGGCTTTGACCGCTCGAAAACAGGAGATATAGTTGTTGACGGCAAACGTGCGTATGCCCTTGTGTGTGAGGATATAGCTGATTATATACGAAATAATATATCAAAAATCGGCAGTCAGGGAGTAAAGATAACCGTATCCGACCCGGCAGAAATTACAGTGCCTGAGCCGAAGCTGCAAAGGATAAGCGCAGTGTGCGCGTCAATGCGTCTGGACGCAGTGACCGGCGCGGCGGCAGGAGTGTCGCGGAGTAATGCGGCGGCGCTTATACGCGGCTCAAAGGTGCAGATAAACCACAGGCTTTGTGAGGATGTATCGAAAACCGTGAAGGAAGGAGATCTTCTTTCAATCCGCGGCAGCGGCAGGTTTATTGCATCGGCAGTTTCCGGCGAAACACGCAGCGGCAGGATTCATATAGAACTATTGAAGTATATATAGGAGGCTTATATGCTCAGACCGATAGATATTCAGAATAAAGAATTTGAAAAAAAGATAAAGGGTTATAATCCCGATCAGGTGGATGATTTCCTTGATAAGGTAATCACTGATTACGAGGCTGTTATAAAAGAAAATAAGAGCCTGAAGGAAAAGCTTGAGGTTAACTCGACAGATATTGAGCGGTATAAGAAGATAGAGAAAACGCTTGACGCCGCAGTTGTTACTGCAAGGGAAACAGCTGCCGGTATAATAGAAAATGCAAAGGCGGAGAGCGAGAATATTATAAGACGCGCTAAGCTTGATGCGCAGAATCTGGAAAAACAAATTGATCAGGAGCATATAAAGCGTCAGCAGGAGATTGCCGCCATGAATACCGAGCTTGATGCGTACAAGGTGCGGCTTAAGGCTTTATGCAGGAGTATGGAGGAATTGATTGATAAGGTCTGAATCGGAATAATATATAACTGCTGCAAAGGAGAATGATTAGAGTGTTAATTAATGACTCTCGATATCTATCAGTTATCGAAACAATAAAACATGAAATCATAAATTCACAGTTTAAGGCAACAATGTCGGTGAATCGTGAGCTTGTTTTACTATACTACAATATAGGCTGTATCATAAATAAGAATAAAATATGGGGTAATAAATTTATTGAAAATCTTTCTAAAGATATAAAGCTTGCATTTCCTGAGTCTAAAGGATATTCAGTGAGAAATCTTAAATATATGGCTAAATTTGCGGAAGAATATACTGATAAGGAATTTGTGCAACAGGTTGTTGCACAAATTCCTTGGGGACATAATATAGTGCTTTTAGATAAAATTACTGATATTACTGATAGATGGTAAATGAATGCATCTAAATTAATAACAAAGACAATAGGAACTGAAGATTTGTTATAACCTACTGTTTGGAATAATCTAGGGAGTTTATAAAACATTAAGTAGAGATATTAAAATTTTATACGGTTTATTGAGGGAAAGTAAAAATGAGATATGAAAATACAAATAAAAAAAAAGAAAATGGAATTGTTTACACACCGGTTAAAATAGCTGATTATTTAGCAAGTGAGCTAGTAAAGTATAAATATATATTTAATAACACAATTAGAATTCTTGATCCTGCCGTTGGTAGTGGAGAACTTTTAATCGCAATAATTCGTGCTGTTATGAAGATTTCAAATTTGCCTATTGAGGCTGTTGGTTATGAAACAGATAGTAATGTTTGTGTAAAAACACAGGAAAGATTAAAAAAAATCTTTCCTGATGTTTTGATTGAAATTAGAAATGAAGACTTTCTTTGCGCAGTTGAAGAATCAAAAACTGGTTTATTTGATTATGTTATAGCAAATCCACCATATGTTCGAACGCAGGTAATGGGAAGCGATCGAGCACAAGAAATTTCAGCAAAACTTGGTCTTAAGGGAATGATTGACATTTATTATGCTTTCTTAGTATATGCAAAAAATGTTCTTAAAGATGATGGAATGGCGGGATATATTACATCGAATAAATTCTTGACAATTAAATCAGGAGAAGCTATTAGAAATTATATTCTTAATAATTATAGAATACATAAGATTGTAGATTTAGGAGATACAAAGCTATTTTCAGCTTCAGTATTACCGTGTATTATTGTTTTTTCAAAAGGAAAAACAATAAATAAGGACAAGGTTACTTTTACCTCTGTTTATCAATCAAATGATAAATTGCCGAAAAAAAAGATAAATGATGTATTTGAGGTTATTCATGAAACTGGTTGTTTTGAGATTATGGATGGTAGAAGATATGTCTATCAACAAGGAGTGCTTCAGAGTATTGATAAAGGGCATTGTTGGAATATAATATCAAATGATATTCAAAAATGGGTATCAAAAGTTGAAAATAATACTTGGCGTAGGTTTTCTGACATTGGAAAAATAAGAGTGGGAATAAAAACGACAGCGGATAATGTATTTATTGGGGATAAATGGGACGGAAAAAAATCAGAAATTGAATTGCTTAAACCTCTTATTACACATCGCAATGCTGGTCAAATACTCGCTAATACTTCAAAGCAGTGGAAAGTTCTCTATACACATACGGTAAAAAATGGAAAGAAAGTTGCATATAATATAGAAAAATATCCTAGAGCTAAAGAATATTTGTTAGAGCATTATGAGCAACTTGCTGGCAGAAATTACATTTCAAAGGCACATAGGAATTGGTATGAGATATGGGTTCCGCAAAATCCAGAGTCATGGAAACATAGAAAAATTGTATTTCGTGATATTTCTGAAAAACCACAATTTTGGATAGATGAGTCTGGAGCTATTGTTAATGGGGATTGTTATTGGATAGATATTTCCCCTAATGTTCGTGACGAGGTGATCTATTTGGCACTAGCTGTTGCAAATAGTAGTTTTATTGAAAAATATTATGATGTCAAGTTCAATACTAAACTATATTCTGGTAAACGTCGATATATGTCACAGTATGTTGAACAATTTCCTATTCCTTTTTATGATACTGAACTTGCCCAAAGAGCAATAAATTTAGTTAAAACAATAATAGCTGAAAACAGTCCGAAGGCTGTTTCCAACTATAAAGATGAATTAGATGAAATTGTAGAGAAAATATTTTCTTAATCAAAGAAGTCGATTGGAAGCGGTAACTGAATTTTTGCGTTTTGTCCTCTAAAAAGTGGGAAATATCTAGTAAATTCATATCCAGCGACAACATAAAGTCTATTTAGTCTAATGTAATGACCTTCTACCGAACCGTCAAAGATGACATAACGAACATCATCACTATAAAACGTTGTATCGCCGATTGTTACTATAGACGCCCCATCTTCAGGGGAATGTAATCCCAAATCAATTGTTGGGGATGTTTGGAGTTTTACTTCTAATAATTGGTTTGCTATGTCAGGATAAGCGCCATCATCTTCATACACTGAGTATCCAAGATGCTGACAAATTGTAAGCGTAAAATAATACAGCGGATTGAATTAATCTCCATCTTATGTGAAAA
>JAUNPN010000094.1 GCA_030536655.1 bacterium
ATATGCAAGTTCAATGCGTGCTAAGCCGTTAGGCGTTAATTAATCAGTGGTTCCATAATTATCTGACAGTCAAAATCAGCTGCCAAAGAAATTGCCAAGGCTCTTTGTGGTTACTGTATAACCCTTACCCTCCATGGCTTCTTTCATTTTTGATGCATTACCGCTTGTTGTAATGATGTTTTCTGTCATAAACATCTGAATATTAACAACCGGCGTTTCAAACTGCTTTTTCATATTCAACTTCCTCCTATTCATTCTCCGCTGATTAATTGTAGCTGTATCCTGCCGAAATATCATCTGCCGATACATTGCCTAAATCATATATGATAAGACCTATCTGAGCCTGAACATTTCCGGATAATTCCGTTATGTTTCCTTCTGTAAATTTCTTGAATTCTGTGTCTGACTTTTTGAGATACCAATCTAACGAAGTTATCGTTTTCTCCGGTGTGAAGGAAGCAACAAAGCCTATTGCATCGGGTTCTGCTAACTCCGAATCATTTGTGTATGAATTATACTTAGCCGCAGGAGTAATTACCGGAACGGGATCTTCACTTGTTGTAGTAAGTATTGCACTAAAATGCTTTAAAGTCATATAGTCAGAATCATAATTATTCTTATTATTCGAATCTCTATCCTGAGTATTTAAAACTATTGATTCTAAACTCTTTTCGCCCGTTATTGAGTATGAGGAATATTCCACCTTTGTATTTTTGCTATCCGTTAAGCTTGCAACAACAGCTGTAGGAGCTCCGCCGTCAGCAAGGGTATATTCATACGTTACAGTCGCAGTATCGGCGGTTTCACCATTAATAAAATTTCCGTTCAGATGGCATGCACCACTTGAAGTAAAACTATTATTTTTACTGGTCTTACCTGCCGAATTTACATAAAACTGATAATCCCACATTTTTATTCCGGCTCTGTACTTTGCGGTACCGTTTGCTTCAAAAGTACATGTAATAGTAAACTTATCACCTGCCTTAGCAGAAGATAATGCTTCTTTTGATATTTCATCTAAAGTATAGCTATCATTTGAATTTTGTGAGTATGTATATTCTTTTAATGTTTGCCCATCTTTTTGATAACTCAACGTTTTTGTTTCCGTTGCCGCATTTGCTGTAGCGGCAAAGCCTGCCAGCATACTTGCCGCAACCGTCATACCTGCCAGCGCAGATATTACTTTTTTCATTTTCATCATTATTCCTCCTTGTTCAATTCTCTCTCCAACAATTCAATAAATACTTGACATAGCTAACTTTATCATAAATATAAGTAATTTTCTATTCTGATTTTATCAAAAACATTGCACATTTTAATTTGTTGCAAAAAAATCACAGGGATAACCTGTTCGTTACCCCTGCGATACTTTATACGTTTGTCCTCAATTTATTTACATATTCAAAGCCTTTGCTTTATCTGTCTGAAATTTTCACATATTCCCTGGTATGTACAAGTGACTTGTATGCCGGACGGATAATTCTGTTCGCACCTATTGTTTCCTCCAGTCTGTGAGCACACCAGCCTACCGTTCTTGACATTGCAAACAGCGGCGTATACATCTCCTGCGGAATTGACAGCATCTTATATACCAGTCCGCTGTACATATCCACATTTGCGCACATTACCTTGTCACTGTTCTTTACCCGCTTAAATACCTCCGGAGTGAGCTTTTCAACCTTTTTATACAGATTGAACTCTTTGAAATGCTCCTCATTCATGCCGGAGAGCTTTTCGGCTCTTTCCTTCAAAAGAACACATCTTGGATCACTGTATGTATATATAGCATGACCCATTCCATATATTAAACCTGATTTATCAAAGGCTTCCTTGCGTATAATCTTTTCCAGATATGCCGCAATCTCGTCATCATTCTCCCAATCTTTTACATGTTCCTCAATATCCTGCATCATTGCCATAACCTTTGCATTTGCTCCGCCGTGCTTATGACCCTTTAAAGAACCGATAGCCGCCGCAATTGCACTGTAGGTATCTGTACCCGATGACGACACTACACGCGTTGTAAAGGTTGAATTATTACCGCCGCCATGCTCCGCATGAATCATAAGCAGCACATCAAGCATTTCCGCTTCATCTCTTGTATAGTGATTATCCGGTCTAAGCATATACAGCAGATTTTCTGCTGTAGAAAGCTCCGGCTGCGGCGAATGCAGATAAAGGCTTTTGCCGTCATGATAATGACTCTTTGCCTGATAGCCGTATGCAGCCATTACCGGCAGTCTTGCTATAAGCTCAATGGACTGACGCATGATATTTCCCACGCTTAGCTCATCCGGATTTTCATCATATGAATATGCCGCCAAAACCGAGCGCGCTATTTTGTTCATTATATTTTTTGAGGGAGCCTTTAAAATCATATCCTCCGCAAATCCCTCCGGAAGCTGACGCAGATTTCCGATAAGGGTTTTAAACTTACTGAGCGTATCGGCATTCGGAAGATGTCCGAACAGCAGGAGATATGCAACCTCCTCAAAGCCAAATCTATTTTCATTTTCACAGTTTCTTACAAGTTCCTTTATCTGATAGCCGCGGTATTTTAACTGTCCCTCCATCGGCAGCTTTTCGCCGTCGCTGATATAATAGCCGACAACCTGACCTACTGAGGTTAATCCCGCCATAACTCCTGTGCCGTCATCATTTCTGAGACCTCGTTTTACATCGTATTTCTTGAATAACTCCTTTGAAAACGGAGAATACTGATCCTCCGCCTCATGCTGGAAAAAGCCTGCGAGTGCGGCTTTATGTTCTGCTGTTATCATATTTCATCTTCCTTTCTCTATTTTAATCTGTCAGACTTACCTGCGTATCCTCCTTTTTAAGAATTTTACCGGCAGCCGGGATATTCTTTGTTGAATAATATTTAGGATTTACAAGGC
Source organism: bacterium (assembly GCA_030536655.1). GTDB lineage: Bacteria > Bacillota > Clostridia > UBA1381 > UBA1381 > UMGS1958. The sequence goes on from JAUNPN010000094.1 coordinate 2,898, forward strand.
TGTATTCGTTTTCATATGATACCCTGCAAACCTTGGCTCCCTTCTTTCCGAGAGTCATAACCTGAATACCCTGCGTACTCTTGGTCGCCTTAAGCGGAATTTTTTCAGTATCTACACACAGGAGCTTATTGTTATCCGCAAGAATCGCCAGCCTTGTATCCTCCGTTATCATCCGTATATCAACTATAGGAGATTTATCAGAATATGCTCCGACAAGCTTCTTTCGGTTTGTCTTTGTTTCATAATTTTTAACTCCTACCTTCGCACACTTTCCGTTTTCAAATGTGAAAAGCATCATTCCGCTGTAATCAGTTGTTACAACAGTATATAAAATCCTTTCATCCGCCTCTATGCCAAGCAGGTTAGGCAAATACTCACCTATAAGACCCACCTTGCTGTCCGGTATGTCATAAAGCTTCATCTTGTATACCACTGATTTATTTGAGAAAAACAGTACATCAGAAACATTTGTTGTTTCAATTGTCTGTATAATCTCATCATCTTCCTTAAGCTTATGAGCAGAGGTGGTGGAACGCAGTGACAGCTGCGGAACCTTTTTGAAGTAATTCTCTCTTGTAAAAAATACCGTAAGCGGATAATCATCAACCGATACTTCCTCTTTGTATACCTCCAGCTGCTCTCCGCTTATAAGCTCGGTTTTTCTCTCCTGACCGTATTTCTTTGCAATTTTTCTCAGCCGGTCGGCAATAAGCTTTTTTACCTTCTTATCATCACCGAGTATATCATTAAGATTTGCCAGCTCCTCAATAAGCTTTTCGATCTCCGAGGTTCTCTTTAAGATATATTCCTTATTTAAATTACGAAGCTTGATTTCAGCGATATACTCAGCCTGAACCTCATCAATGCCGAAGCCCTCCATTAAGTTCGGAATAACCTCCTCCTCACGATCCGTATGACGTATTATTGAAATTGCCTTGTCTATATCAAGAAGTATCTTCTTTAAGCCGTTCAATAAATGAAGCTGCTTGCTCTTTTTATCAATATCAAATCTTATGCTGTTGCGCACACAATCCATTCTGAACGCTATCCACTCATTTAGAATGCCGTTCACTCCCAGAACAACGGGACGGTTATTTATAAGAATATTAAAATTGCAGGCAAAGCTGTCCTCAAGAGGTGTCATTTTATAAAGCTTCAGCATAAGCGCGTCCGGGTCAATCCCTCGTTTTAAATCAAGTGTAATCTTAAAGCCGTTTAATCCAGTTTCATCTCTTGCGTCTGAAATCTCACGAAGCTTGTTTGCCTTAATAAGCTCCATAATCTTTCCGATTATTGCTTCACAGGTTGTTGTATACGGAATTTCCGTAATCTCAACGCAGTTATTGGCTTTATCATATGAATATTTTGCTCTAAGGCGGAAGCTGCCCCTGCCCGTTTTATAAATCTGCCTCATTTCCTCCTTTGAGTAAATCAGCTTCGCTCCCAGCGGAAAATCCGGTGCAGGCATTATATCAAGCAAATCCGCATTCGGATTTTTCATGCAGGCAATCGCTGCCTCACACACCTCCCGCAGATTGAATGAGCATATATTTGAAGCCATTCCAACCGCTATTCCCGTATTCGGATTTACCAATATATTCGGAAACGCCGCCGGAAGCAGCGTCGGCTCCTGCATTTCACCGTCATAATTATCCACAAATTTAACAGTATTCTTATTTATATCTCCAAAAAGCTCCTCACAAATCGGTTCAAGCCTTACCTCAGTATATCTTGATGCGGCATATGCCATATCTCTCGAATACTGCTTACCAAAGTTTCCCTGAGATTCAACAAGCGGATGAAGCAGAGCTTCATTTCCGCGCGTAAGCCTTACCATCGTTTCATATATTGCAGAATCGCCGTGCGGGTTAAGCTTCATTGTCTGACCGACTATATTTGCAGATTTTGTCATCTTTCCGCCCAGTAAGCCCATCTTGTACATTGTATAAAGCAGCTTTCTGTGCGAGGGTTTTAAGCCGTCAATCTCCGGAATTGCTCTTGAAATAATTACACTCATAGCATAAGGCATATAATTCTTTTCAAGAGTTTCCGTTATAGGCTGCTCCGCTATCGGAGCCTCGACATATTCAGCCTCGGCGTTTATTTTCTTCTTTCTTGCCATTTAATCCTCCGATTTTCGGCAGTCTCCCAATCCCTGAGAATACTCGGCAATTAAGGACTGCCCTTCGATAAAATAAAAGGTGCAAAACCCTATTACAGCTTTACACCCTTGTCAAACTCTCAGAAAATATATCCATATCCTTATATTATATATTCTATCACACTAAAGTTTTATTTTCAAGATGCAAAGTGTTAAATTTTGCGTATATTTATTCATGATTTTTGGAATAATTTACGAAATATCCACCATTTCCATGTATAAATTTCCGTTCTCAGCTATATATTCCTTTCTTCCGTCAAGGTTATTGCCCATCAGAATATCGAACATTCTCGCTGTCTGCTCCGCCCCCTCAGGATTTACGCGTATCAGCCGCCTTGTTGCCGGATGCATTGTCGTCAAGCTCATCATCTCCGGCTGGTTCTCACCTAATCCCTTTGAACGTTTAATATCATACTCGTCCTTATCCTTTGAATATCCGTCCTTATTCAGCTCGGCAATTATCTTATCCCTTTCTGCATCCGTATATGCAAAAAGCTTTTCACCCCTCCGCTTTTTCTTTGTTATTGTAATTTCATATAAAGGCGATTCTGCAATATATACCTTTCCCGCCTCAATGAGCGTAGGCGCAAGTCTGTAAATCATTGTAAGCAGAAGCGTTCTTATCTGGAATCCGTCATAATCGGCGTCAGTGCAGATTATGACCTTGCTCCATCTTAAATTATCAAGGTTAAAGGTGTCAAGTCCCTTGTTATTCTTAAGCTTAACCTCAACTCCGCAGCCGAGAACCTTCATTAAGTCAGTAATAATATCACTCTTGAATATTCTCGGATAGTCTGCCTTCAGGCAGTTTAAAATCTTACCTCTTATCGGCATAATAGCCTGAAACGACGCGTCACGAGCAAGCTTACAGGATCCAAGCGCCGAATCTCCCTCAACTATATAAACCTCACTCTTTGTAACATCCTTTGTTCTGCACGGAACAAACTTCTCAACTCTGTTAGTTACATCAAGGCTGCCTGTCAGCTTTTTTTTTATATCTATCCTTGCCTTTTCCGCATTTTCACGACTGCGCTTGTTCACAAGCACTTGATTGCCGATTTTCTCCGCATCGGCTGCATTTTCTATAAAATACACCTCAAGCTGGCTGCGCAGAAAATCGGTCATTGCTTCCTGAATAAATTTATTGTTTATTGCCTTCTTTGTCTGATTTTCATAGCTTGTCTGCGTTGAGAATGAATTGATTACAAGCGAAAGACAGTCAGCAACATCATTAAAGTTGATTTTGGATTCATTCTTATTGTATTTGTTATTCGATTTAAGATATTTGTCAATAGCATAAACAAATGCGTTTTTTACCGCCTTATCCGGTGAGCCTCCATGTTCCAGCCAGCTTGAATTATGATAATATTCAAGCATTGTGTTTGTATTTGAGAAGCAGAACGCTACCTGCATTTTCATCTTGTAGTCTTCCTTGTCCGCCCTGTCACGTCCGGTTCTCTCACACTCCCACGTTTCTACAGTTGTAAATGAATTTTCACCAACAGTTTCGGAAACATAGTCGGTTATTCCGTTTTCATAGAAGTATTCGAACATTTCCATGCCGTTTTCCGTTTCGTTATACAGTACAAATTTCAAGCCTGCATTAACCATTGCCTGTTTATTGAGTACGTCCTGAAAAAATTCTATTGGAATATCTATGTCCGTAAAAACCTCAGTATCAGGCTTCCACTTCTGAACCGTTCCGGTCTGTGTGCTTCTTATGCTTTTCTTACTTAAGCCTCCGACATTTTCACCCTTTTCAAAATGCAGAGAATATTCCGTTTTATCTCTTATTACAGTTACGTCAAAATATTCGGATGAATACTGAGTTGCGCACGCGCCGAGACCGTTAAGCCCAAGACTGTATTCATACATACCACCCTTATTATTATCATACTTTCCTCCCGCATAAAGCTCACAGAACACAAGCTCCCAGTTAAAACGCTTCTCGTTCTCATTATAGTCGAGAGGTATTCCTCTGCCGTGATCCCGAACCTCAATTGAATTATCCATGAAACGCGTTATTTCAATAAGATTGCCATAGCCCTCACGTGCTTCATCAATTGAATTAGAAAGTATCTCAAAGAACGAATGCTCACATCCCTCCAGACCGTCCGAGCCGAAAATAACCGCAGGTCTAAGCCTTACACGGTCCGCGCCTTTCAGGCTTGTTATACTTTCATTACCGTAATCTTTTTTCTTTTTTGGCATCTATAAATTCTCCCTATAATAATGTTATTTTTTTATTATACCACGAAAACAAATGTTTGTCAAGTGTCGGTAATGATTTTTTCCGCAGCTTCGCATCTGTCTTCCGTTGCCTAATCTGTACCCTAACAAGTTCCCTAGCCGTATGGTTTCTGTCGCAAAAGAAAATAGACGTGATTATTATAATGCACTTGAACAATATGCCGTAAACGAAGATTTTAAACGAGCTTGTCCGGCATAAAACAGTCTCTTTTTATCTTTCAGCACAAAACCCTCCAATGAGCCAAATTCTCATCAGAGGGTTTTGTACAAGTAATGACCTTTACCTATCGCTTTACAGCTGAGGTATTCCCGCATTTTTTAATCAGCAGGAATTTCCTTTGTATTTACCGGCTTCATCTGTTCAAGCGAAGTCCATACGAATGCCTTCTGATTTTTCTCCGCTTTAATTTCCCGAACCTTGTCATTTGCCTTAACTGTACCGCCGACCTGAACATTTGCCAAAGAACCATTTGCGTTATATGTCGCAATTATAATGATACCGTCCTCCGTATATACATTAGTCTTTTCCGGTGTCGGTTCTTCTCCGGAGGTTATTGTTCCTTCCGCATTATAGCCAACAATCTCCAGACCGCTGTTTACCGTTTCATCATAGCTACAATTATGCAGAGTTCCTGTTGCAAGATATCCTGCCACACCGCCCGCATACGGAACCGCATTATAAACATATCCGCTGTTGCTGCTGCCCTTTACTGTACAGTATGAGCCGTATCCGATAATGCCGCCTACGTAATTCTGCGTTGTATCACCTGTATATGACGCATCTGTTGCTTCACTTATAACCTCGCCTGTATTTGTGCTGTCCTCTATCGAACCGTTGTCAAGAAAACCTACAATACCGCCGAGTCTGTTCCTGAAACCATTCAAATCATTTTCAATCTTACCTGAGTTGCTGCAGCTCCTTACAACACCGTCTATGTTATGACCTGCAATACCACCGGCATATGTTTCCTTGTTTAAAAGCATAATATTACCGCTGTTGCTGCTGTCTGAAATAACTCCGCCGTTTGCCAGTGTTCCGACTATACCGCCCGCTTCTCTCTGTGCTGTAATATCAACACTGCTGTGACAATTTGTTATATTACCGTCACACGACGCCGCTATACCGCCGATAACCGAACTGCCGGTTATTTTTCCCGTTACATTGAGGTCATTAATCGCACCCGAAACATCACCGAACAAGCCCAGGATTATACCATTGCTGTCATTGATATAAAGTCCGCTTACAGTGTGATTCTTACCCTCAAACGTACCCGCAAATGACTGTAATCCGCCGGTAGTTTCCGCGCCAATCGGAGTCCATGACTTACCTGACTCGTTATACGCTTCCGATAAATCAATATCCTCTTCAAGCGCCACTGTCTTTCCCTCGTAGCTGTTTCCGCCGTTTACGATTGCAGCAAATGCCTCAAGGTCAGCCACAGTTTTTATTTCTGTCACAAGCTCATTATCCGGTAAAAATCCGGCTGATTCCGTTATAGTCAGTGACGGTCTTGTTGCCAGTCCTGCCGCACCATTAACAGAATATACGTCATTTCCGCCTCCTGCACTGTAAATCATGAATGTAACAATGCCGTCTTCGCTTTTCTTAACAGCGTTCTTTACCGCATCGGTAATACTGATAGTACAAGTTTTCTGAGTACCTGTTGATGCCACATAATAATCCTTCAAAACTCCTTCTGCCGCAGTTGAAGCATCATCTGCGTCCGGAATGATTAAAGCCGCGTGATTTTCTCCGTTAAGGAGCGAGATAACCTCTCCTTCCCCATAGCAGAATGCTGATATATTTGTAGCAGAAGTTCCGTCAATGCAGAAATTCTTTGAAATATTGCTTTCGCTCCAGTCATTGTTAGGAACATAGAATACTGCTTTTGTATTCAATGTTGCATTCTTTGTAAGATTAAAGTTCAGATCAGCCTCCGATATTACATCGGCATTATATCCCGACAAATCAAACTTAACAAATGTAACTCTGTTTGCACCTATTACAAGATCAGGACTCTGAAGCGCGCCGTTATCTCTGATTGATATGCTGCTCTTTGCAGCTACACTGCTCGTTCCGAATTTCGGCTTTATATATTCTGCTGATACATTTACCAACGACGCCGGCATTGTGAAGCTGCTGTTTCTCACTTCAATATCACCGCCGTCATACTGCTTAGCTGTTATATCTGCGTTATAGCCTTTGTTTGCGCCTGCATTTACCGTAACGGTATCGCCTTCCTTTGCATAAGCTGTTCCGTCTTTGTAAACCGTATCGCCTACTGTTACATAGATTTCACCATAAGGATTCTTGCCTGAATCAAAGTTTATCTCATACGATGCAGCCGCTTCAACGCTTATCGGAACAACCTTCGAATATGATGCTTCTCCATTTGTTACAGTCAGCTTTATATTAGCCTTTGTCGCTCCTCCGGCATATCCCGGATTGTATTCCACTACATTATCCGTAATTGTTACAAGTCCTACCTCATCTGCCGCTTCAAGCGTTACTGTTGAACCGCCTGTAACCTCCGGAGCAAATACAGCTTCTGTTTCTGTCACAACCGCTTTCGAAAGTGTTGTGCTTGCTTCAACAAAATCATCATATGCAGCTATATATTCAGCCTCGTTCGTATATGTCAATACCAGTTGAGGATATACCCACTTACTGTATGCGGTCGTGCCGCCGTTATACAGAAACGGAATCTTTCCGTCCTTCAATCTTCCGTTGTTATCCATATTACACGTTGCATACTCAGCCTTATTTGCATTGCCGCTTCCATATGCTATATGCAGTGAAAGTGCGTCACCCGCTGTTATAACCTCACCGGTAACATCTATATCAGTCTGCCAGCCCGAAAGCTCTGCCGGATATTCTTCAACCGTTTCTATTGCCGCAAGCTCTGTATCCTTATTAAAATCATCACTTCCGACTCTCGGTATATCAAACTGTGCAATAGGAGTTTCGTCCTCTGTATCAACAAACTCATTACCTATTGCATACACCGTCTGCCGAAGGTTTGTCTTACTTACCATCGGAGTAAGACGCAGCTTCGCACTCTTGATAATTTTATCCGCCTGATCCTTTGATGTAAGATCAAACTGCAATGCCGCGCTGCGCTTTTCCTTTGTTACCTCAACCACACCGTCAGTATCTGTAACATCCTTAATGCTTCCGCTGTCAGCTTCAATTTTTCCTATCTTAGATGCGTAAATTGACCATTCTCCGCCGTTTGAAATTCCGCCTGCTGCACCGTTATCTGCCGCCTGTGCTTCAAAAGCCATAACCGGCATAGGCATAACAGCAAAGCTTACTGACATCGCCGCCGCAGTCATAACCGAGGTTAATCTATTTTTTAATATATTTTTCAACTTTGTTGTCCTCCCTTCATATTACGGGGTTTGTTCGCCCAAAACCTCAAGCTTAACAATGTCAAGCTTTGAACCGTTACACGGAATAATCTTTACATACCTGCCAATGATAGGCTGTACATTAATCTTATCTGCATCTGCAAGATCCTTTTCCGATACCGGGTCATCCTGTGTTATGAACCATGTTGTCTTTACGCGCTTATTATACTCTGCTCTTGAACCGGAATTAACCGCTCCCTGACCGTGCAGGTCATTGTGTCCCGCGCTCCAGTCCGAGCCATCTCGCGAAACAAATATGCGATAATCATGCTTCAGCGATGGGTCTGCCCATGTGATACGCACACCCTTGATATGATGCTGCGCCTTTGTATCAATCGTAATACCGTTACCGTCCATGGTCTTTGTCGTATAATCATAAGTAGGATACCAGCCTGCCGCCGTTTCTTCCGAATACCATACCGTGCTGCTGTCATTATCAATCGCTGCGTTCGGGTCTGAATCGTTTACCGAAACCTCCGCAGTTGCTTCCGCACCATATTCCTGTGACGCATAATTATAGTGTGTCGGCCATATATCCTCCGGTGTTGATGACGGTCTGTATACATACTTTGATTTGCCCGATTCTACAAATTTTATATTCTTTGTGTTATTTCCGATGCTGATTTGTGCATCCTCTGCACTCAATGCAACCTCGCCGTTTATCTTAAGGTTTTCAAATGTGACATTCTGTGTAATTCCGTCTATGCCATCGCTTGTTTTATAGCCTTCAATTCTTCCGTTGTGGGTCGGGTCAATGTTCTTATATTGAACATCTTTAAAGTAAATATTATTAATACCCTTACCCGGATATGTATATGTTCCGTATCTGCCCTGCACTGTTATGAACAGCTCGCAAATCTTATTTGCCATATAGTCCTGTATACGTATATCATTAAAGTAAATGTTCGAAACAGTATTTCCCTCCGAAACGTCCATGCGAATAGACTGCGGCATTCTTCCGCTTGACCTCGGATTATATGCGTACTTATTATACGTAAGTATATCAATATTCTCGAATCGGCAGTTATCTATAACACGTCCGCCGTTCGGTGACGAGCTGTCGCCGTGAGTACCAAAGTGAATCGGTCTTGCAAGATCCGGCATAAGCACGCAATCCTTTACTTTAATATTTCTTACATTACCTGTATCTCCAAAGTAATTACCGTTCCAGCGCGGACCGTAAATCGCAATACAATCGTCATTGCCGCGGTAGAAGCAGCCCTCAACCGTTACGTCCTCTGAGCAGAATATATCCATTGTATCTCCCCATTTATTACGTCCGATTGATTTTAAATTCTTAACATATACATTCCTGCTGTTCGCCACATTGATAAAATATCCGCCGTTATCATAAGAGCCATGATTTAAGCCCATCATTCCTTCAACATGAACATTTACTGCATCATTTATCGTTATAGATGAACCTAACGGCCGGTATATCAAGCCGCGTCCTATTACACTTGCATTTGTTGTGTAGTCCAGATTCAATACACCTGTCATTACCGCACCCGGCTCAAAATACCACGTCTGATTGTCCTTTACATAATAGTTATGCCAGCCGTCACCCTTGTAATAATAGCCCGGCTTTACATATACCACATCTGTATCATAGCTGTCAGCAAGCTCACCGCCGTCTACAACAGATACGGTCTTGCCCTCATTCTGAAGTTCTTCCACTGACGGTATGTCCACCGGCTCATCCGCCCAGATATGAAGATTGCGTCTTGTATCACCGTTCGGATCCAATACAACTCTCTGCCCCGGCTTAACAGTAAGATTAATTGTATCTCCGCCCGCTTCATACTGAGGCTTTATGCCATAGCTCTCAGGATATACTCTTGTATCAACAGGCATATTCACTGTTGTACCCTCTGTTGTAAACTCTTCCGTTGTACCCTCCGCAAGCAATCCCTTTCTCTTGCCTGTAGCTTCATCTGTATCAGCAAAATAATCTATACCGTCCCCTTCTCCGGTGATTTTCACCTGAACCTCAATATCAGTGTCACAGTCAAAATAAGTCATTGCCGCGCCTCTCTCACCGTTACTCATCAGCTTTACCCGGTAAACGTCCAGTTCCTGCCATGAGCTGTCATCCGAGCCTGCCGGACGCGCCTTAACCTCATATGTCTTGCTTCGCTCTACCTGCTCCGGGGCATCGTAGGTTATAAGATGCGCTTCTGTTTTCTCTGCGTTATCTGTTATTTCCTCTGTACCCTCCGCCAATACAGTAACAGTGTTTCCAATTACAGATACTGCAACCATTGCTGATGCAAAACCCGTAAAAAATTTTTTTAGCATTAATATCCCTGCCTTTCTTTTTTATAATCTTCCATTTTATTTTATAGCATATTTTTTATAAAGTCAACTTTGAAACTTGCTTCTTTTGTTCGTTTTTTACAAAACAGATTGCTTTTTCGCATACTATATATATTATTTAATGCAGCTTATACAAAAAAACAGAACCGGACAATTATTTTCTGTCCGGTTCTGCTTCTGCTATATTGATTCTGTTATGAGCAATAATATTTACAATAGTCTTAAGGGATCTCCTTCGTATCTACCGGCTTCATCTGTGCAAATGAAGTCCATACGAATGCCTTCTGATTTTCTGCAACTGTGATTTCCTGTACCTTGTCATTTTCCTTGACTGCACTGCTTACCTGAATGCCTGCTAAAGAACCATTTACATTGTATGTTGCAATTATGATGATACCATTTTCAGCATATACAGTAACCTTATCCGGCTTTGCTGTCGGATCTCCCGGCTTTGCCGTCGGTCCTTCC
>JAUNPN010000095.1 GCA_030536655.1 bacterium
AATTGGTTAGACCCTATTCTTAGGATCTAACCATATCCTTAACTAAATGACATTGATTCAGGCTCTGCAAAAACAGGCTGAATCTGATATCGTTGGTGATGCGGTTTGATTTATATCTTCATGGGGCATATGAATTGGGGCATCTGGAGATTGTGGGAACGTTAGTAAAACAACTTTGTGACGGAACTGCTCCTGATGAATGGAAGCAACTCGGCTCGTGGGAATATTATGCTGACAATGGTGCGAGCGTTTTTCCTCAGAGCAGTCAGGGCATGCCCTTTAATGCGGCTTCAATAGCTGTAACCGGAGATCCACTTACAAATTTATACGAAAATTTAGCCGCCGAACAAAAAGCTCGGGCAGTGTATGATAATATCCTACGTCTCAGTGATGATCCGGATGTGAATGAGGTTATAAAATTTCTGCGTCAACGCGAAGTTACTCATTTCCAGCGTTTCGGTGAAGCATTAAATAAGATGCAGTCAAAATTAAATCATAAGAAGATTACAGGTATTGGGATTAAGAATTGCTGAACATAAACACAGAAGATATAGAATACAAAATTTTGTGTAAAACAAAAATACCGGAAGCTATATTTTAGTTTTGTAAATTCTGTCAAGAGTCAAACATAATATTGTGATGACCTTGACAGAATTTATAATGTACATAATATACTATTGTAGTAAACGAATATGACTCTATTTGCAGAAACAAAAAATAACATTATTCGTATGACTAATTGTTTGACTGTGTAGGCACAACGCTTTTTCTATTTATCATAAACATTATTACAGATACTCCACAGATGATAACATATCCGATTATACTCCAAACATCCGGAATCTGACCTAAGATAAAGAAACCCAACAGAGCGGCAAATATAACCTGCGAATAATCGAATACGGATATTTCACGAGCTGGCGCATATGAATATGCAGCCGTAATCGAAAACTGACCGCCCGCCGCCGCAAGTCCGGTCGCAATAAGCAAAAGCGTCTGATGCAGAGTCATTGGCTGAAAGCCTAATATTATAAACGGAGCAATCACAACACATGAAAATGCAGAGAAAAAGAATACGATATAAGGACTTCTTTCACCGCGTATACTAAGCTTACGAACCATAGTGTATGCAGCTCCCGCTCCCATACCTCCAACAAAACCGATAATACTTGCAAAATTCATCGTAACACCCGTAGGTTTTATTATAAACAGAGCTCCTATAAAAGCGACAGCTACCGCACACCACTGATAAAGCTTTACACGTTCCTTTAATATTATAATTGAGAATAAAATTGCAAAGAACGGCGATAGCTTGTTAAGCATATTTGCATCAGACAGTACAAGATGATCTACAGCATAAAAGTTACAGATAAGCCCCAATGTTCCGCAGAAGGCGCGGACAAACAGATAGGGAAAGTTTCCTTTTCCCCATCTAAAGCCGCCTCCATTCTTTACAAGCACAACCGTTGCTACAATCAGTGCAACAGCATTTCTAAAAAAGCTCTTCTGCATAGTCGGCACATCTCCGGCAAGACGCACAAGCAACGCCATTAACGCAAAGAAAAAAGCTGACATTAATATACATAATATTCCTTTTATTTTTGAACTCATAATTAAAGTATTCCCGCCTTTTCCTTGGTTTCAAGAATTTTGTAAACACTTTCATTAATTCGCGCTTCGCTGATTTTCTCATCCTTAACAGCCTGAACAACTGCGCTAACCGCCTCATCTAAGTCCGGCGGACACATAAGAATATCACAGCCTGCTTCAATTGCAGTTACAGCAATTTCTGAAGTTTTAAATTTCTGCGCTATTGATTTTATTCTTAAATCATCTGTCATAACAATACCCTTAAAGGAAAGTTCGTTCTTTAACAAATCTCCGATAATTTTTTCGGACATGGATGCCGGATATTTATCATCAATATTATACATAAGGATATTTGCGCAAATCACAATATCCGCCCCTGCGTCGATACCGTCCTTATATGTATTAAAATCATAATTCTTTAAATCCTCAACCGTAAGATTTCCTCGGCAGTCGCCGTCAAGCGGATTCTGAGCGCTTGAACCATATCCAGGAAAATACTTCATTGCGCTTAAAACTGAATTCTCTTTTATTCCTTCTATTGCTGCAACTACATGCGGCGAACACTCTGAATATGTGTTTCCGAAAGCTCTCTTTGAAATATAGGTATTGGCCGGATTTGACCATAAATCAGCTGTAGGAGCAAGATTTACGTTGAAGCCGCAGTTTTTCAGCTGTATACTAAGATTGCTATAAGCTGATTTTATCTCTGAAGGGTCTGACATTCTGTAGTCGTACGCATCCTTAAAGGTATCTGTACCTATTCTTGATGCAAGCTGAGCGCCTTGCCCCGGTTCCTCCGATATTGCAGCAAACGGATTTATCTCAAAATACGAACTTGTATTTGCAACCATAGTCTTTATCTGCTCAGCACTCAAGATATTTTTTCCGGTATACACAACCATACCTACGGGATAACGTTTTATAGCATCTTCTGTTACGCTTCCCGCCATTGTAGCAGTATTAACACCCGTAAGCTGCTCCGGAGTCACTGCAATCATTTGATAAATTTTATCTTTTAGACTCATCTCATCAAGAAGGGTTTCTGTCTTTGAGCGCACCTTTCTTTCGGGAATATCCAGAATCTCACCGTTTAAAAGCATTCTTAGACGCATTATTGTAGCTGCAATTTGTGCCCGGTTTGCAGATGACATCGGCATGAACGCTCCGTATGAATCGCCGGTTATTAACCCGGAACGGCGAACCAAATCTGCACCATCCTTTGACCATTGAGGTATTGATGCCTCATCAATATATGAATCATATGCTGCGGGGTTATCCGCAATCTCATATCCTCTGTAATCAATATATCTCTTCAGCATAACAGAAAGCTGTGCCCTGTTTATCTCCTCCTCAGGATGAAACGTCAAATCGTCAAAGCCGGATACTATTCCATTTTCCACAGCCCAGCTTACGTAAGGCGCATACCATTTGTCAATCTCAACATCCGGGAAAATTTTTTTATTATATTCCGAAACTACAGTTCCATCCATTCGCCCCAATACAGTTACAAACATTCCTCTTGTCATGCTAGCATCCGGAGCAAACTCCGTTTCGGATACTCCATTCATGTATCCGCTCTGAACCATGAAGCTTACAGCCTCACTATACCATGAGTCAGGCGCAACATCCTCAAATTCTGCAAATGCTGATATCATACCTGTTACTGTTGCCAATGATAGAATAACTGCAAAAATTTTCTTTTTCATATATAATCACACCCTGTTTATCCATCTATTATTCATTGTATTATTTTAAAACACATATTTTTTCCGCAATTTTTACTCCGTCAACCGCAGCGGAAATTATTCCGCCCGCATAGCCTGCTCCCTCTCCGCAGGGATACAGTCCTTCTATATCTGACTGCATTGTTTCCTTATCTCTTATGATTCTTACCGGCGATGATGAACGTGTTTCCGGAGCAGTTAATATAGCTGAAGCATCAGCGAAACCGCAAAGTTTCCTATCAAATACCAAAAGCGCGCTGCGCATTGATTCGGTAACAAATTCCGGAAAAATTTTGTCAATATCCGTCCATGTAACTCCGGGACGATATGTCGGTTTTATTTTACTTTCGCTATTGTCGCTGCCCAAAAAGTCTCCTACTCTTTGTGCCGGTGCTCGATAAGTATTTCCGGCTGCCGCATAAGCCTTCTGCTCTATTTCACGCTGAAAATACATTCCGGCAAGTACGTCATCGCCCGGAAAATCCTGAGGTGTTATGTTTACCAAAACAGCGCTGTTAGCATTGCTCCCGTCACGCTTAAAGCAGCTCATACCGTTTGTTACAATTCCGCCTTCTTCAGAGGCCGATGCAACAACATAGCCGCCGGGACACATACAAAAAGTATATACACTTCTTCCGTTTGGCAGATGGGTTGAAAGCTTATAGTCTGCTGCTCCAAATTTATCATAAAATTTACCATATTGGCTTTTATTTATCATTTCCTGTGAATGTTCAATACGCGCTCCGATAGAAAACGGTTTTCTTTCCATACGCAGCCCCTTTGCCTTAAGCATCTCAAAGGTGTCTCTTGCGCTGTGGCCTACGGCAAGTACAAGATTGTCGGTTTCGATGGTATATTCCCTATCGCCGGAAACAAGTTTAACACCATTGAGCCTCCTGTTTTCAATAATTATATCAGTGAGCTTTGTTGAAAATCGCACCTCACCACCATTAGCTATAATATCATCTCTTATAGCTTTTGCCATTTCACACAGTTTATCTGTACCGATATGCGGCTTTGCCTGATAGAGAATTTCTTCCGGTGCACCATGACTGTAAAATTCTTTAAGTATATATCTTATTCTGAAATCACTTATTCCAGTCGTAAGCTTACCGTCCGAAAAAGTTCCCGCGCCGCCCTCGCCGAACTGTACGTTTGAGGACGGATTCAATTTGCCGCAGCTCCAGAATTTTTCAACATCCTTCATTCGCTCATCAACAGGCTTTCCTCTTTCACAGACAATAACCTTTACTCCGTTTTTTGCAAGCGTAAGCGCGCACATCATTCCCGCCGGTCCCATTCCTGCTATAACGACCGGTTTTTCGGGAATTATTTCCTTAGAAAAAATATATTCAATCTCCTCATGCAAGGATACGTTTTTGCCAATGTATTGTTTTTCATTGTCCGTTTCTATATCAACTGCATAAACATAATGTACATCGTTTTTTCGCCGCGCATCAACGGATTTCTTTGCGAGCCGCAGTTGTTTTATATTCTTTATTCCGTATTTTTTTCGTATTATTTCCGGCAGAATATCCTCAGACATATCCGGCGGAAGCTTTATATTTGTTATTCTGAGCATTAAACACACTCCTTAAGCAATGTTAAAAATTTTCATTGCAACATTAAAGTAAATAAGCAACGAGCAACAGTCAACGATTGTTGAGATAAGCGGTGTCGCCATCAATGCCGGGTCAAGTCTGCACTTTTTTGCAAGCATAGGCAATGCTGCTCCGATCAGCTTTGACAAGATAACAGTAAAAATAATGGATATACACAGCGTAATCGATAAGCGTATGTCATGACCATTCATAATATATATTCTTATACCGTTTACCAGTGCAAGCACGGAACTGACAAGAATTCCGATTCTGAATTCTTTAAAAACCACCTTAAAAAAATCAACAAATTCAATTTCACCCAACGCAAGTCCTCGGATAACAAGAACAGAGCTCTGAGAGCCGCAGTTACCACCGGTATCCATTATCATCGGCATAAATGAAACCAAAATCGGCAGCGCAGTAAATACCGCATTATATTTTTCAGTCAGTATTCCGGTAATAGTTGCTGAAATCATAAGCACACACAGCCAGCCTATACGGTTAAGCATATGCTTAAATACTCCTGTTTTGAAATAAGACTCATCTGACGGAGCAACAGCTGCCATTCTTGCAAAGTCCTCGGTATTCTCTTCTGTGATAACGTCCATAGCATCATCAAATGTTACAATTCCAACAAGCCTGTGACCGCTGTCTACAACAGGGATCGCCAGATAATCATACTTACTGAACATCCTCGCAACATCTTCCCTGTCATCGGTCGTATCAACCGTAATGACGTTCGATTCCATTATATCGCCTATTTTTGCTTCTTCATCAGCCATAAAAAGCTGCTTTACCGTTACAACTCCGATTAGGCGCCGGTTCTCGGTAACATAGCAGGTATAGATGGTTTCCTTATTAATTCCTACCTTACGAATTGTTTCAAACGCTTCCTTAACCATCATATCCTTATGAAGATTAATATACTCTATCGTCATTATACTTCCGGCGCTGTCCTTCGGGTAATTCAGAATCTCATTTATGGCTTTCCGTGCTCCGGTTGTTGAATTCGCAAGAATCCTTGATACAACATTTGCGGGCATTTCTTCGATTATATCCACAGTGTCATCAATAAACGACTGTGAAAGAAATTCTCTTAATTCATTATCAGAAAACGCACTTATAAGATGCTCCTGCATTTCAGGCTCCATATAAGTAAATACTTCTGCCGCATCATCCTTTGGCAACAGACGAAACAAAATAAGAAAATTTTTCTCCTGTTCATAGTCATCCCCAAAAAGCTCATCAATAAGAGCCGCGGTATCGGCAGGATTGGAATCCTCCAGAAGGGAACGGATTTTTGCGTACTGCCTTGAGCTAAGCAGTCCGTTCAGCGTTTCAATAATGTTTTCCATGTTAGTTTCCATTTTAAACCCTCCAATCCGTAACTCAGTGCCTGCACAAATCACACCGAAGAAAATCAGTTTTATATAAACAGTATTTTCAATAAGGCGCCTCTAAAAGCCTATGGAATCAACTGCACAATTTAACGAGTACCGAAAGGCTTTTAGAGATGCCGGGTATTTATTTACTGTTTATATCATTTGTGTCCGTATCTTCATTTTCCTCATTTTTTTTCACATGATGATGTACATAGCTGTTCGTTCCGAGGAATGAACCTATAAGCAGAAGAACGAGTACGCATATAAGAAGCAGCAGTGCCCTCAAAACTCCGCTTTCCGCAAGCAGTACGGCAGAAATTCCCAACACACCGCTTATGGCATAAAGAATAAATACCGTTTGTTTCTGTGAAAATCCCATATCAATAAGTCTATGATGAAGATGACCTCTGTCTGCTACCATAGGGCTTTTGCCTGAAAGAATTCTTCTTATCATCGCGAAGCTTGCGTCAAAGAGAGGAAGTCCGAGTATAAGCAGCGGAACTGCAAACGAAATCACCGCATAACTCTTGAACACACCTTGAATGGACAGCGTCGCAAGCATAAAACCAAGGAAGGTAGAGCCTGTATCTCCCATAAATATTTTTGCAGGATTAAAGTTGAAGGGCAGAAAACCAAAGCAAGATCCCATTAACGCTATGCCCATCACTGCAATCTGATATTCCCCTACTCTTACTGCAATAAATACAAGAGATACAGACATAATTGCACTTACTCCGGCAGCAAGACCGTCAAGTCCATCAATAAAGTTTACCGCATTTGTAATAAACACAATCCATAGAACCGTTACAGTTACAGAAATCCATTCCGGAAGTATAAGGTATGGACTGGTTGGATTGAAAATATTCGGATTTGTAAATATATCAATCTTTATATCACCTACATATATTACAATCAGAGCTGCAATAATTTGAACCACAAACTTAAGCTTTGCACCCAGTTCCTTACAATCATCAATTATACCCATTACAAATATCACCGCAAGACCGCACATTGTTCCAAGCAGCTGACGCGACGGTTCCGAAAAGCAGAGCGTTGCAACCGCAAATCCAAAAACCATCGCAATTCCGCCTATTCTCGGAGTAGGCTTTTTATGAACACGCCGTTTATCCTTAGGAACATCGATAGCTCCTATTTTAAACGCGAGCCTCCTTACGAGAGGCGTCGCCGCAAAAGTGAAAATAAATGAAATCACAAATGCGCCTATTATATAAAAAATCTGTGTTGTAGACATATCAACCTCCCTGCAATCAATTACTTGATTACAAATCCAACCTTCTTATATACTTTATTAAGTGTTCTGTTGGCAATACGCTGTGACATTTCCGCACCCTTCACACATATATCCATAAGGTACTGCTTATCCGAAATAATTCTGTCATATTTTTCACGTATGGGTCTGATACACTCAACAACTGCTTCTGCAACATTATTCTTAAAATCCCCGTAACCCATTGTACGGTATTGCTGAGCGAGCGTTTCAATCGGCGTACCCGTAACGGCGGACATTATGCTTAAAAGATTGTTTATCCCCGCCTTCGACTGATCATTTTCTCTATATTCAATCACACCTTCACTGTCAGTTACCGCGCTCTTAATTTTTTTCGCAATAACATTAAGGTCGTCCATCATTGAAATGTAAGCCTTTGGATTCGGATCTGACTTTGACATTTTCTTTTCCGGCTCCTGAAGACTCATAATCTTTGCTCCCGACTTTGAAAGCATTCCCTCCGGAATTTTGAATACATTTCCATAAATTCCGTTAAATCTCTGAGCTATGTCACGGCATATTTCAATATGCTGGAGCTGATCTTTTCCTACCGGAACATAATCTGTCTGATAAAGCAGAATATCTGAAGCCATAAGCACCGGATAGGTAAATAACCCTGCATTTATATTTTCAGCGTGACGAGTTGACTTATCCTTGAACTGTGTCATTCTCTGCAACTCGCCCATATAGGTATAACAGTTCAGTATCCAGCTAAGCTGAGCATGAGCCGGATTCTGTGACTGAATAAACAATATAGATTTGTCAGGGTCAATTCCCGCGGCAATATAAAGCGCAAGAACCTCAAGAGTACGGCGGCGCACATCTGCCGGCGTCTGACGGACCGTTATTGTATGTAAGTCCATCATTGCATAAATGCAGTTATATTCATCCTGGAGATTAACCCAGTTCTTTATTGCCCCAAGGTAGTTTCCGAGAGTGAGATTTCCCGACGGCTGTACTCCTGAAAATATAATTTTCTTATCGTCCATTTTTATATAATTCCCTTCAATGATTATAGGTTTTCTGTAAGAACCTCGCCAAGACGTCTGACGCCTTCGACAATCTTCTCAATCGGAGCAGATGAATAATTCAATCTGAACTGATTATTCTTCGCCTTAATATCAAGCGCGAAATTCGAGCCCGGAACAATTGCTACCTTCTTTTCAAGGCACTTGTCAACAATCGGAGCAATATCATCAATAGTCGGACACTTGCACCAAAGGAAGATTCCGCCTTCGGGAGTTACCCATTCAACCTTTCCTGCCGGGAAGTACTTCTCCATAGCGTCAACCATAGCCTTGCACTTCTCACCGTAAAGTTTTATGTTCTTTTCAATATAATCATCAATATTATACTTTTTCATAAATTCAACACACATAAGCTGTGTAAGCATAGGTGTATGAACATCGTTGACCTGCTTAAGCATTTCAATCTTCTCTAGCATCGTTGAATTTCCGATAATATATCCAAGACGCATACCGGGTGAAAGAATCTTTGAGAATGAG
This sequence comes from bacterium, assembly GCA_030536655.1. GTDB lineage: Bacteria > Bacillota > Clostridia > UBA1381 > UBA1381 > UMGS1958. The sequence continues at coordinate 9,091 of JAUNPN010000095.1, forward strand.
CCGGCATAAATTACCCTGCCCTCTGTGTCAAGCGACTTCAAAGTTGCAACATCCTCCCCTGAGAAGCGCAAATCACCATACGGGTTATCCTCTAAGATAAGCACATTATACTGAGAAGCAAGCTCAAGCATTCTCTTTCTCTTTGCAAGTGACATTGTTGTGCCTGTCGGATTCTGGAAGGTCGGAATTGTATAAATAAATTTAACTCCATTATTATTCTTTAACGCTTCCTCAAGCTTATCCATATTCATACCATCGCTCTCAACCTCTACACCGATAAGCTCGCACTCATAAGAGCGAAAAGCGTTAAGACTTCCGATAAAGCTCGGATTTTCAACAATAATTTTATCTTCCTTATTAATCATTGCCTTTGCAGTAAGATCAATACCCTGGTTAGCGCCGGTTGTGATGATAATCGAATCGCCATCTGAATACGCTCCCACCTTTTCGGCACGAGCCTTAGCGCAGTCCTTCATCTTCGGATAACCATCTGTTGTACCATACTGTAATGCGAGAGTCGGACTTGTCATAAGGATTTTTCCGGCAATTTTAGAAAGCTCATCTCCCGGAAAAAGCTCCGAAGCCGGATTTCCTCCTGCCAGAGATATAATCTCCGGATCTGCCATTCTCTTGAACATCTCTCTTATAGCTGAACCCTTCATAGGCTTAACTCTGTCTGAAAAAAATTCTGAATACTCTATCATTTTCTATCTCTCCTCATCTATATTCTTTTTACTTTTTCTGTCCGCCCTTCCAGCTGTCCTTTAATCCAACTGTACGGTTGAAAACAAGCTTCTCATCGGTTGAATCCTTATCAACGCAGAAATATCCCTGGCGCATAAACTGGAACTTATCGCCGGGCTTTACATCCTTAAGATTACTCTCAACCTTTGCATTCTTCATAACAACCATGCTGTTTGGATTAAGGTATTCAAGGAAGCTTGATACACCTGTTTCATCAGACGGATTGGATATATTAAACAGTCTGTCGTAAAGTCTTATTTCGGCGTCAACGGCATGAGCGGCACTCACAAAGTGAATTGTACCCTTTACCTTGCGTTTGTCTTGAGTATCGCCGCCCCTTGAATCCGGAGCATAATTACAGTGCACCACCGTAATATTTCCGTTTTCATCCTTTTCACAGCCGGTTGCAGTTACATAATATGCTCCCTTTAAGCGTATTTCACGTCCGGGAACCATCCTCTTATATTTATTCGGAGCTTCTTCGCGGAAATCTTCGCGTTCAATATAAAGGTTCTTTGAAAACTCAACCGTTCTTGTTCCCATTGAAGGATCTTCGGGATTTACTTCAACCTCAAAGTTTTCCACCAAATCCTCAGGATAATTATCAACCACAAGCTTAACCGGGTCTATAACCGCCATCGCTCTCGGTGCGTGAGCATTCAAATCCTCGCGAATACAAGCCTCAAGCATGGCAAAATCAATTACGCTGTTAGCCTTTGCAACACCTATTCTATCGCAGAAATCACGAATTGACTCAGGCGTATATCCTCGCCTCCTCATTCCGCAGAGCGTTGACATTCTCGGATCATCCCATCCCGAAACTATTCCGTCCCTAACCAGTCTTAAGCAGCGCCGCTTAGACGTCACTGTATAATTGAGGTTCATTCTTGCGAACTCAATCTGTCTTGAGGGAGCCTCATAACCAACCTCACGAAGCACCCAATCATATAACGGACGGTGATCCTCAAACTCCAGAGAGCAGAGAGAATGTGTTACACCCTCAATCGTATCCGATATCGGATGAGCGAAATCATACATAGGATATACCAGCCACTTATCTCCGGTACGGTGATGATGTGCTCTTAAAATCCTATATATAACCGGGTCGCGCATATTAAGGTTCGGTGACGCCATATCAATTTTTGCTCTCAGAACCTTTGAACCGTCCGGAAATTCCCCTGCCGTCATACGATTGAAGAGGTCAAGATTTTCTTCGATTGAGCGGTCACGATACGGACTGTTTTTGCCCGGATTTCTTAAATCACCGCGGTATTCACGAATTTCATCCGCAGATAGATCACATACAAATGCCTTTCCTTTTTTGATAAGCTTAACCGCAGCAGCATAAATATCATCAAAATAGTCCGAAGCATACAATACCTTGTCCCACTCAAAGCCAAGCCACTTTATATCCTCCATTATTGCGTCAACATATTCCGTATCCTCTTTTGTCGGATTTGTATCATCCAAACGAAGATTACAGGTGCCTTTATATTTCCCTGATATTCCAAAATTAATGCAGATTGCCTTTGCATGACCTACATGGAGATAGCCGTTCGGCTCCGGCGGAAAGCGCGTCTGAACATGATCAAAACGTCCGTTCTCCAAGTCTTTATCTATAGCTTCTTCAATAAAATTTCTGCTAACAAATTCTTCCATTTATATATTTCCTTTCGGTTCATAGTATTATAATAATCCTATCGTTTCTGAAATGCGTTTTATTACCTCGTCCTTACCGAGAGTCTGCATAATCTCGTATAAATCAGGTGTATTTCTTCTTCCTGTTACAGCCGCACGGATAACTCCTGCAACATCACCCGCATGTCCCTTATAAAGCTCCGGCGTCTTTTTGTACAGCTTCGGCGTCTTTGCATATCCAAGCGATTCAGCCATATTCCTTACTGTCGGGAACCACTCCTCGGCAGGCGCATCGTGATTGTACAGCTTTTCGTAGGTTTCCAATATAAGACGCATATCCTCATTTGAAAGATTTTCCGGCAAGTCACGCTTTCTGTCCCAAAGCTCATCATAGAAATAAGAGATATAGTCCTTTACCTCATCCCACTTTGAAATATCCTTACGCGGCTTTGCATTCCCGCGCTCAATTGCAAAAATTGATTTTGCATAGTTTTCATCCTCTGTAATAAGTCTGTAAAGAACCTCATCATTAGCCTGCGCCCACTCCGATACTCTGTCATATACTTCTTCGGCAGAAAGTGTGCTTATATAGTTCTTTGATATATCCGTAAGCTTAATTAAATCAAAAAGCGCTCCCGCTTTGCTCATCTTATTAAGAGCAAATTTAAATTCTGACGGAGCAGCATTCTTATTTGCAAGCTTCCAATCCTCATAATTTGAATTTGCAATTGTAAGAAGATACTCAAGCACCGCTTCTTTTGGAATACCAACACTGCTGTAATAGCTTACTGCCGCCTCAGGATCCTTTCTCTTTGAAAGCTTACGCTTGCCTCCGGTTTCCATATCCTCTTTCATGATAGGAGATATATGCGCATATCTCGGAGCCTTGAAGCCCAGTACTCTAAACAGCTGCAAATGAATCGGCGCCGATGAAATCCATTCATCACCTCTTGTAACATCTGTTGTCCGCATAAGATGATCGTCAACTGCATGTGCAAAATGATAGGTTGGTGTTCCGTCCTTTTTTAATAAGACAACATCAAGAATATTTTCGGGCATTTCAATTTTACCCTTTACCGCATCATTGAAGGATACCTTTCCTTCAGGCTTGCCCGGTGATAAAAGACGAACAACATATTCCTCGCCCGCTTCAATCCTTGACTTCGCATCCTCATAGGTGATACCTCTGTATTTCGCATAATCACCATAAATACCGGGAAGCTTCTTTTCAGCCTCCTGCTGTTTTCTTACCGATGCGATTTCATCCTCTGTCATAAAGCACGGATATGCAAGCCCCTGCTCAACAAGGCTCTTTACATATGCCTGATATATTGGTGTTCTCTTTGACTGTATATAGGGGCCGTAGCTGCCCTTTTCTTCCGTTTCGTTCAGCATTCCTTCGTCAGGAATAATTCCGAAATCCTTTAGTCCGTTTACCATTCCGCTTACACCGTTTTCAACCTCACGCTTCTTGTCCGTATCTTCAATACGAAGATAGAAAATACCTCCGGAGGCTTTAGCTGCCTTCTGCGAAACAAATGCCGCAAAAAGGCTTCCGAAATGCAAAAATCCTGTGGGTGACGGCGCAAAACGTGTAACCCTTGCTCCTTCCGGAAGATTTCTCGGAGGATATATCTCCTCATAATCCGCCGGAGATTTGTTAATATTCGGAAACAATAATTGTGCCATTAATTTATTATTCATATAGATTTATCCTTTCATTATGTAAATCTGCTAAAAGTATTCAATTAAATCAGCAGCCGGCTAAAAAAGCAGAGCATAACTCATATATACACTTTATTTAGCAATTATAAACATTCTACATTATTATAACTTATATTATGTAAAAAATCAAGTATTTTCTAACAGTTTAAATACAATAATTTTCTTAGGGAAGCACTGATTAAATATAGTACGCAGTGAATACAGTCAAATTTTTCGTCAGATTATATAAAAAGATCGAAGGCATACTCGCGTATGTCGAGAG
>JAUNPN010000260.1 GCA_030536655.1 bacterium
TTCATAATCTTTTTGTGCCTTGTAGCGTAGCGGAAAGGAATGGTCATAATTATGGGAAAAGCAATAGTAAACAAGGGCAGTTATTATTTTCATCACGGTTGGCATTTTTTGCTTACAGACGAATTTCCGTTAAATAAAGCAATAGATAAATGGCGCGATGAAAGCGGATGCCGCTTTTATGAAACAGATTATATAGAAAACGAGTGGGAAAATGTGACATTACCGCATACATTTAATGATAAAGATTTATTCCGTGACAGAATAAGCGATGGAGGAAGCGGTCAAAAGCGTACAACGGTATTTTACAGAAATTGGCTTACCGTCCCCTCTGAACGAACGGGACAAAAAGTTTTTCTTGAATTTGAAGGGATGCGTCAGACGTGCTATTTATATGTAAACGGAAAAATGGTAGGTTACTATGAAGCCGGTGTCTCCCCGTTCGGGTTTGATATAACGTCGCAGATTGATTATGAAAAACCTAATCTTATAGCTATTGCTACCGATAACACGGCAACGCGAAATATTGATTTTTGTATTGCGGAAACGCCGAACAAACCGGACGTTATCCCCGGCTCATACCTATCTGAACAGGACGGTAAGGTTGACGAAGCTTTTAAAGGCGTAGGATTTTTTTGGAACTGCAATGACTTTAATCCGTCTGTCGGAGGAATAACGCGTCCTGTAAAAGTACATTTTAAGCCGAATATATACATAACCTTGCCTCTTTACAGTAATTTGCAGACAAAAGGTGTATATGTGTACGGAAAAAATTATAACACATTACACAGCATGGCAAAGGTTACTGCGGAAAGCGAAATACGGAATGAAAGCGGCACGGAGGTTACAGCGTTTACGGAAGTGTCGGTAAAGAATATATATGGAGAAGAAATAACTTGTTTTAAATCCGAGGAGAAAAAATTACCACCCACTCCCCTCTTTACACCGAACCTTTCCATAACACCGCAGGACGCATACACAGAGGAATGTTTACCTGACGGGCGAAAGCATTATATCCCGATAAATAATGAACAAGCTGTGTCAGCTACTATAACAGAATCCGTGAATGTATCAGTATTAACTGCTGTTTCTGATATGACATCTTTGCGATTTTGGAGTATTGCTGACCCGTATCTTTACAGAGTGGAAATACGCTTATTTGTAAATGGTATATTGATAGACAGTACAGTTGTTGAAACAGGCTTTCGCAAGGTCGGCTATGACAACGGCAGAGGAATACTGATAAATGACGTTCCCGTATGGCTTCGTGGATACGCGCAGCGAGCGTCAAATGAATGGGCGGCAATCGGCATTGCGCCGGAGTGGCTGCGTGACATAGACGCTATGATGATAAAGGAGAGCAATGCAAATCATATACGTTGGATGCACGTTGCAGGAACAAAAGCTGACATACGTGCATTTGACAGACACGGTATAATTTGTACACAGCCTGCCGGAGATAAGGAACGCGAGAATTTTGGAAGGCAGTGGGACCAACGCGTAGAACTTATGCGAGATATTATTATTGCTTTCAGAAATCATCCATCTATATTGTTTTGGGAAGCGGGAAACAACTCAATCAGTAAGGAACATATGCGGGAAATGCGGCAGCTAAAAGAAAAGCTTGACCTAAACGGCGGACGCTTTATGGGGTGCCGTACATTAAATACTGACGAAACAGTGAACGAATCGGAATATGTAGGAACAATGCTTAACCGACACGCTGCGCACTTTATCGCTGAACACGGTCCCGTTATGGAAACGGAGTATTTGCGCGAAGAAGCTCCAAAGCGTGTATGGGACGATTTTTCGCCGCCTGATTTTGATTATAAATGCAAATCACTATCCACAACTTAAGCGCATCACAGATTTCGTCTTTTATTATGATGAT
>JAUNPN010000096.1 GCA_030536655.1 bacterium
ACCATGAAGCGGAAGCAGTTCATCAAGCGGAAACGGCTCATCCGGAAGCGGTACTGTTTCTTCAGGCGGAACATCATCGAGCGGAGGAAGTTCATCAAGCGGCGCTGTTCAGAAGGATTTGGACAGCGGAGCAGAAAAGTCAGGAGATAATGCTGTAAGAAAGAGCTTGGATGATTGAGTGGACTATAGCTGTGTTCTCTCCAGTGGGATTACTGAATGACGTGATTTTGACCGTTATTGAATCAGGTAGACTCTAAAAATAATATGGCGGTAAAAGCTATATAAAAGCTGTATAAAAGTATAAAATTTTTGTTGTTATTAAATAAAAATAAAAAAAAGAGAAAAAAACACTTGCATTATTAGGAATAATATTGTATAATAGTAGAGTATTATGATTAAATTTTGTGGAGGTGTGAAACTATGCCTAATATTAAGTCAGCAAAAAAGAGAGTTAAGGTTATCGAGAAAAAGACACAGATTAACACAGCTCATAAGACAGCCTTGAAGACAGCTATAAAGAAGTTTGAGGCTGCTGCCGCTGAAGGCAAAAAGGAAGAGGCAGTTGTATTATTCAACGATGCTTCAAAGAAGTTAGACAAGGGCGTTGCTCAGGGTATTCTTCATAAGAATACTGCTGCCAGAAAGAAGTCACAGTTGGCTATTAAGCTTGCAAAGCTCGCGTAAGTCTGATATTGAAATGAAAAAACAACGGATTTTGTAAAATGAGTCCGTTGTTTTTTTGTGTGAGGATTATACATTGCCATTCCTATATTGGTATCGGATAATGAGGGATAAAGACGAAAACCAAAGCTTCATTAAAAAGAGTAAAAAAATATGCATATTCACAGTAAATTTGTAATACTGCGAATATGCATTATTATATATCCATTATTGTGATTTTGTGCCGCTGTGCAACTTGGAGTGTTATATCGCTTCCTACATTGATTCCGGCGGCTGTAAGGCGCTGATTTGTTTCCAGCATTGCGATTTCAGGAAGATTGTTGTGCTCGCTTAAGTGACCGAGCATAATATGCTCAGTTCCGCTTTCGGCAAGCGCGAGAGCCGCTATTGAAGCTGTTTCATTTGATAGGTGTCCATATTGTCCGAGTATACGCTGCTGAAGATAGAACGGATAGGGACCGCAGCGCAGCATCTCAACATCATGATTTGATTCAAGTATAATTGCCTTGCTGCCCTTGAGCCTGTCAAGTATGCTGTTGCTTATGTATCCCATATCAGTTGCGATTGTGTACTTATTATTGTTGACGGAAAAGCTGTATCCAACAGGATCGGCAGCATCATGAGGAATTGAAAACGGCAAAACTCTTATTGAGCCTATTTCAAATTCATTATCCGGAGTTACGTTTATCTTTAAATCGGGATTAATTTCTCCGACCTTGACGATTGACGAATGAGTTTTTTCTGTGGCATAAATCGGGAAACCGTACCGTCTTGAAAGCACTCCGACGCCCTTTACATGGTCAGAATGCTCATGAGTAAGCAGAACGGCGTCAATTTCTCCGACAGCAACACCAGCCTCCATCAATGCGTTTTGAATACATTTTCCGGAACCGCCGCAGTCTATGAGCAGGTTGGTTCTGCCGTCGGAAATCAGTGAAGCATTGCCGCTTGAACCGCTTATAAGTGATACAAATTTAATATTATTCATTCCCGTATCAGTCCATGCCGCTCGTCATTGCGATGATTCTTCTTATATCTCCGCCGAGAGCAATGAATTTATTTTCAAATCTTTCGTATCCTCTGTCAATATGATGTATGTCTGTTATTTCAGTTTGTCCCTCAGCCATAAGACCGGCAATAATCATTGCCGCGCCGGCTCTTAGGTCAACTGCACGAACCTTTGCGCCGCAAAGTGCGGGAACACCCTCAATAATTGCAAGCTTGCCTTCAACACGGATATTTGCTCCCATACGCTTAAGCTGTTCACAGTAACGGAAACGATTGTCCCATACACCCTCACGGGCATTGCTTGTCCCAGGAACAGTAGTAAGGAAGGTCACAAGCTGCGGCTGCATATCCGTAGGATATCCGGGATATGGAAGAGCAATGAAATTGATACAGTTAAACTCATCATCTTCCTCAACCCATACGCGCACTGAGTCCTCGCCGTATGCAACTCTTACACCCGCTTCAGTAAGTTTGTTTCCGATTATTTCAAGATGACGCGGTATAACGTTTTTGAGCGTCACATCGCCGCGCGTAGCTGCTGCCGCAATCATAAATGTACCCGCTTCAATCTGATCCGGAATAATAGTGTAGGTACCGCCATGAAGCTCCTTTACGCCGCGTATTTTAATTGTATCCGTACCTGCACCGCGGATATTCGCACCCATGTGATTAAGAAAGTTTGCCAAATCAACGATGTGAGGTTCTTTTGCCGCGTTTTCGATTACTGTTATTCCTTCTGCAAGTACTGACGCTAAAATTGCGTTTACAGTCGCGCCTACGGTTACTATATCAAAGAATACATTTGCGCCCCTGAGATTTTCAGCTTCTCCGTTTATGATGCCGCCGCCTTCGTTTATTTTACATCCGAGTGCCTTAAAGCATTTTATATGAAGGTCAATCGGGCGTGTGCCGAAGTCACAGCCGCCGGGCGGGTCTATCTTAAATTTATGAAAGCGTCCTAAAAGTGCGCCCATAAGATAGCTTGAACCGCGCATGCTGCGTGTGAGGTCACTGTCCGGACAATATGAATTTACATTTGTACAGTCTATATCGTAAGTATGATCATCAATTTTATCTATTTTTGCGTTAAGCCTCTCGAGTATTTTAATAAAGAGCTTAACGTCCTTAATATCCGGGAGATTTTCTATGCGGCATTTTGCCTTAACAAGAATACAAGCCGGAATAATTGCGACTGCTGCGTTTTTTGCTCCGCTGATTTCAACGGAACCATGAAGGCGCTTGCCGCCTCTTATCAAGAGTTTTTCCTGCAATTCAGACACTCCTTAAACTTAGTATTATTGGGAAATCCCAACCACTTTATATTATACCAGATAATCCAAAAAAAAGCAATGCTATTTTATATTTTGTAACAAAAAAGTGTTATTACACCCGCCGGGCGAAAAAAACAGCCCGCCCTTAACAGAGCCGGCTGTTTTATCAGCGTCAATAATATATTCAAAAACGATTAGCGTACTAAAATCAAACCGCACGCTGAACCTTTCCTGAACGAAGGCAGCGTGTACATACTTTAACTGACTTCGGTGTACCGTTAACAACCGCCTTTACCTTTCTGATATTCGGCTTCCATGTTCTGTTAGCTCTTCTGTGTGAGTGAGAAACCTTGATACCGAAAGTTACGCCTTTGCCGCAAATTTCGCATTTTGCCATTTAAAAAACACCTCCTGTTTGTTATCATTGGAACATCGTATATAATTTTAACACATATCACTTGTTTTTGCAAGTGTTTTTTTGAAATTTATTGCAAAAAAAGCGAAATTATAAGAAATTTATAATTTTGTTATCTTAATTTAATATTTTATTATGTAAATTTGTGAAATTTCTTATTGAAAAATCTGATGAAATACGGTATAATAGTAATATACTGTGAAGAAATATATAGTATGAAGAAAGGACGTTTGACATGAGCGAAACCGTAAGCCTTAATAAATTCATAGAAGAATTTGAGCTTGAAAAAATATACGAAACAAAGGATATAGATAGTGTAATGATTACGACTGCCGACATAAACCGCCCCGGTCTGCAGCTTGCGGGATTTTACGATTATTTTGACCCGCACCGGGTACAAATTATGGGAAAGGTGGAATTTACCTTTCTGGAGCAGTTTTCTACCGATGACCGAGAGGAGCGGCTGGAACGCTTTTTTAGAAATGACTTCCCCTGTCTTGTAATAACAAGGAGCCTTCAGATTTTTCCGGAGATGATGGATCTTGCTGAGAAATATAATAAAAATCTTCTCAGAGTTGACCAGGGAACATCTGAATTTATGAGTTCGGGTGTAGTATTTCTGAACAGGGAGCTTGCACCGAGAAGAACACGTCACGGCGTGCTTGTAGATGTTTACGGCGAAGGTATTCTCATTATGGGAGAAAGCGGAGTAGGCAAGAGTGAGGCTGCGATAGAACTTGTTAAGCGGGGTCACAGGCTTGTGGCGGACGATGCTGTTGAGATAAGAAGGATTTCCGATAACCATCTTGTCGGTTCGTCCCCGGAGATTATCCGTCATTTTGTGGAGGTTCGCGGCATAGGTATTATTGATGTTAAAGAAATCTTTGGTATCGGTGCAGTTATGGACAGCGGAGATATAGATATGATTATTCATCTGGAGCCGTGGAGCGATCAGAAGAGCTATGACCGCCTCGGCATGGTTGACGAATATACAAATATTATGGGTATTAATGTTCCGTCACTGACGATTCCCGTAAAGTTAGGAAGAAATCTTGCAGTTATTATAGAGGTTGCGGCAATGAACAACAGACAAAAGAAAATGGGTTACAATGCTGCGGTTGAGCTTAACAACAGACTTATGCACCAGATGGAGGAACAGCTTGGTCTATGATGAAAATTAAGGTTGATACACATACGCATACGCTTGCAAGCACACATGCATACTGTACTGTTATGGAGAATGCAAAATATGCTTCAGAAATAGGGATGGAGGCAATTGCCGTAACCGACCATGCGCCGCTTCTTCCTGATGCGCCTCATGTATGGCATTTCAGAAATTTGAAAAACATACCAAGGGATTTGTATGGCGTGAAGATTTTGTACGGGGTTGAACTGAATGTACTTGATCTTGAGGGAAATGTTGATTCAGAGGGTATTCCTCTCCACAGAATGGATGTTGTAAACGCAAGTATACATTCACCCGCATTTAAGGACGGTCCCGGTCATGACTGTACCGGGGCATATGAAAGTCTGATTAAAAATCCGAATATAGATGTAATCTGCCATAGCGGAAATCCGGATTATGCTTATGATTACGAAAAAATAGCAAAAATGGCTGCGGAGTATAATAAGCTTATAGAGATTAACAATCATTCCTTTGCTGTGAGAAAAGCAAGTATCAGAAACTGTGAAACTATTGCGCGTATGTGCAAAAAGCACAGCGCCGGAATAGTTGTTACATCGGATGCGCATTTTTGTACGGATATAGGAAACTATGAAAATGCGCTCAGAATGCTTGATGAAATAAATTTTCCGCAGGAGCTTGTGATGAACCGTAATTTAAAGACCTTTGAGAAATTTATGTCACAGAGAAAACAGCTATATTCGTGGAAAATGATGTAAAGGAGATTTTATGCTTACAGAACAGAACAGGGACAGATTGGCAGAGCTTGTCGGCGAGGTTCACTTTGATGAACCCATGAGTGCCCACACGACTTTCAGAGTCGGAGGCAGGGCGGAAGCGTTTGTAAACGCTGCATCGTCTATGGAAATCGTTACCGTAAGAAATTATTGTGCGGAGAACAATATTCCGTGTATATGCATAGGAAACGGCTCAAACCTGCTTGTAAGAGATGATGGGATTGAGGGAGTTGTAATTTCAGTCGGAGGTGCGATGGCGGAGGTTCAGGTTGTAGATAATATGATATATGCCGGAGCGGGAGCACTTATGTCGAAGGTAGCGGCAGCCGCGCTCAGAGCCGGACTGTCAGGCTTCGAAGCTCTTTCCGGAATACCGGGGACCATAGGCGGCGCAGTGTATATGAATGCCGGTGCATATGGTACGGAAATGAAGGATGTGCTAAAAAATGTGACCTGCGTTATGAGCAACAACGATATTGTAACCTTAGATGCAGCGGAGCTTAAGCTTTCATACCGCAGCAGTGCGCTGGAGGGAAACGGAGCGGTTGTAACTGCGTGCTGTATAGAGCTGAAGCATGGTAATCCCGAAGAAATAAGCGCGGCTATGAAGGATTATTCACAGCGCAGGCGTGATAAGCAGCCTCTTGAATATCCGTCGGCGGGAAGCACCTTTAAGCGCCCGGCGGGACATTTTGCAGGAAAGCTTATAGAGGATTCCGGGCTGAAGGGATATACAGTGGGCGGTGCTCAGGTGAGTGAAAAGCACGCGGGATTTGTTATAAACAAGGGCGGTGCAACGGCGTCGGATATTATTACGCTGATAAATGATGTGGCTAGGATAGTCAAGGAAAAAACGGGAGTGGAAATTGAACCGGAGGTTCGAATTTTATAAGGAGAAACAAATGCAGTTTACAATAGTTACCGGAATGTCCGGCTCGGGAAAAACGAGGGTAATCCGTTACCTGGAAGATATGGGGTATTTTTGCATAGACAATATGCCGCCGATGCTTATCCCGAAATTCTCGGAAATGCTTGCAACGGTAAGCGGAAAATTCAGTAATGTCGCGCTTGTAATTGATGTGCGTGTCGGTGAGATGATAAATGAGCTTGCAACACAGATTCAGGATCTTAAGCTTAAGGGCTATGAAGTAAGGGTGCTGTTTCTTACGGCAGATGATGAAACACTTGTAAAAAGATATAAGGAAACGCGCCGTTCACATCCGATATATAATCCGGGCGGACTTCTTGCTTCAATACGTCAGGAGCGTAATATGCTCGAGAAGCTTCTGACTGCGGCTGATTATGTGATAAATACAAGCTGTCTTTCAAATGCAGGCTTGCTCGATGAGCTTAAGGAGATTTTCGGCGAGGATAATAAGAAATCCTTTGTTGTAAATGTAATGGCATTCGGCTACAAGTATGGTATGCCTATGGACGCTGATTTGGTGTTTGATGTGAGATGCTTCCCGAATCCATTCTATATTGATGAATTAAAGTACAAAACAGGCAATGATAAAGAGGTTCAGGACTATGTTATGAGCTTCCCGGAGGCTCAGGAGTTCATGAAAAAGCTTGATGATATGATGTCCTTTCTAATTCCTCTGTACGAGGAGGAGGGAAAGGTTTCCATCACAATAGCTATCGGCTGTACCGGAGGAAAGCATCGCAGCGTTACAATGACAAATAAGCTTGGAGATTATTTGAAGGAAACGGGATTAAAAGTAAATGTAACATATCGTGATATAGGAAGAGAATAATACGGAAAATATTTTTGCATCTTTTCCGTATTACAGTAACTTAAAAAGGGTGATATTATGGAAGGTTTGAAAATTGCTGCACTTGGCGGAGGAACAGGACTTTCAACTATGCTTAAGGGACTTAAGCTGTATACTCCGAATATCTCAGCGATTGTTACCGTAGCCGATGACGGCGGTTCATCAGGAATTCTCAGGAATGATTACGGAATGTTGCCGCCCGGCGATGTAAGAAATTGTGTAAGCGCGTTGGCGGATGTGGATCCGATTGCGGGTGAGCTTCTTAATTATCGTTTTCAGGAGGGAAATCTTAAGGGACATAGTCTCGGAAACTTAATCCTTGCCGCGTTGAATGAGATGAGCGGAAGCTTTGAGGATGCGGTAGAGAAGTTCAACCGTATTATGGGAGTTGTCGGAACTGTTTATCCTGTTACGAATGAGGATGTAACTCTTCACGCTGTACTTAAAAACGGAGAGATTATTCACGGTGAGTCACATATCGGTACTCATAGGGTAGGCAAAGGAACAGGAATTTCTAATGTATATCTGAATCCTGAAAAGCCTAAGGCAGTGGAGCAGGCTGTTGAAGCGATACTTGCGGCAGATGTTGTAGTACTCGGTCCGGGAAGCTTGTATACAAGTATAATACCGAATTTACTGGTTGCGGGGATAACAGATGCGGTAAAGGAAAGCAAAGCAGTGAAAATTTATGTCTGCAATATAATGACGCAGCCTGGAGAAACAGAGGGATACAAGGCTTCGGATCATCTTGAGGCCTTGGAGAATCACTCGTACAGGGGAATAGCAGATGCCATGATAGTTAATAATGCGGTTATTCCGGAAATTCTTAAAATGAGATATGCAGAGGAGTTTGCCGCTGAGGTAATTGTTGATTCAGATAAAATTATAGATAGAACAGCACTTGTGTCGGGAAATTTTCTGCTTGTCAAGAGTGACAGGGTAAGACATAATTTCAGCCGTCTTGCAAGAACGATAGTAACAATAGGAAAGACGAATTTTGGTTAAGAATATGTCATTTTCATCGGAAATAAAGGAAAAGCTCGGTGAGGCGGGCTATGAATGTAATCAATGTGCATATGCCGAGGCTGCGGGGAAGCTTGCTGTAATGATAGAAAGCGATGGTGAAAGCGCAGCCTTTCGGGAGCGAATGAGCTATGGTGATATAGAAGGCGCGGACTGCTGTGAGAGAGCTTTTCTGAGAGGTGCGTTTATCAAGGGCGGTTCTGTAAGTGATCCGGAAAAAAGCTGGCATCTTGAGTTTGATACAAAGCACAAGATTGAGGCTGATTTTATCAGCGAGTTATTAAAAAAGCGTGAAATCAGATGCGGTATATCGGAGCGTAAGGGAAGGTATATTGTATATGTAAAGGACTGCGATTCGATTGCTGCAGCACTCGGAACGATAGGAGCGGGCGCTGACGCATTGCAGCTTTTCAGCTTACAGGCAGAACGCAGTATGAGGAATGATATAAACAGACGCGTGAATTTTGAAAGCGCCAATCTTCAAAAAAGCGTCAAAGCAGCGTCAAAGCATATCAGAGCTATAAAAGCGTTAAAGGAAGCAGGAAAATGGGAAAAGCTGCCGGATTCGCTGAAGGAGATAGGAAGCCTGCGTATTGAGAACCGGGATGCGAGTTTAAAGGAGCTTGGAGAGATGATGAACCCGCCGATAGGAAAGTCGGGGGTAAACCACAGACTGAACAGACTGCTTGAAGCGGCGGAAGGATTGTTTTAAAAGAAGCGTGTTATCTGCAAAACTGTTGTGCAGATAACACGCTATTTTTATTACATTAACTGATGTGTTGTGACATATCCCGTCAGATAAATTCCGTATAGTATTCCCCAGCTTAAAAGCAGTGCAGTATTAAGCTTTTTACTGCGTTCGCACATATCTGCGAGGATGATATAAATCGGAACGGCAGCGGAAATATAGCGGCATAGGCTTAGCGGCCATGACATTGTTGTGTTGATTACAATGTAAATAACAAGCCAGAACATATACATACTTCTGTGACGTCTGAGTCCGAACACCAGAAGAGCATATGAACACATAAGACTTACAAAGCCGGGTAAGAAGGCTGACATTTTTGTGCTTGTATCTTTGCTGCCGGTAAAGGCTATTTCAAAAAGACTGCCGGCTGTTTTAAAGAACGGCTGACTGACCTGATGCCAATACTTTTCCTCCATATCAAAGAAATAGAAGGGGTCACCTGAAAGCCAATAGTTAATTATAAGATAAATGATTGTTCCGAGCGGCAGCAATAAAAGCCAAGTCCATTTTCTTAATACAAGGTTAAACAGCTCCTTTGGCTTTTTTATAAGCTCGAACAGCTTATATTCCTCTATAAATTCTACAGTAGCCGGGAAAATGAGGAACACTCCGGCGGAACGGGACAGCGCAGCGAGTATGCCGCTGATTCCTGCCATAATCCAGTTATGTTTTCTCGTGTAGTAAAGAGTCATAATTGAGGTAAGCAGAAATGCGCTTTCGCTCATAACAGAGCCGAAAAAGAAACTGAACGGGAATATGCACATGAGTACAGCCGCATTCTGCGCCGTATTTCTGCTGTAGTCAATGCATACCAGTTTGTATAAATATACGCACGAGGCAGAGCTAAGAAGCGCAGAAAGCGTGAGACCGGCAATAACAGGCTGGTGAATAAAAATCCGCACAATTCTCAGAAGCCATGAATACAGCGGAAAGAATACAATGGTTGAATAATCTCCGTTTATATCAAAGGATTTGTAGCCTTCAGAAATACGGATGTAATTATTTGCATCCCATTGAAGCCATCTGCTATAAATTTCTGTTAACTTAAAATTGCCGCTTCCCGAGAAAATGCAAAAGCCGACATATGCAGCGGCAATTACAAATATGCGGAACAGCATGGAACAGATAAATGCAGTAACACACTCCCGCGATGAAGGTGTGTGCCGTTCAAAATAACGCGCGGATTTGTCAGGGATTGTATACGAAAGCTTAACCCCGGCATTTGCAAGCATATGCCATATAAGTATAATGCCGCTTCCGAATATAATTACCGCGCTGATAATGCTTATAAAAATACTCATGATAATCCTCCTGTTACTTTATATACATCATTACAGAGCCGAATAAATTCATTATCAAGCCCATAAAAATCAGTACAACATTAAGCTTTTCCCAGTCCTTTTTATCATGCAGAATCGAGGCAATTCCCAATAATGCAAGTGGAATAACGTCGTTGGTATAACGGTTTCCGAATTGTTCGCCGCCCATTGTTCTGTGAGCGGAGGTGAGCAGAAGCTCAAATACAATTATCGCAAAAATAAGTATTGTTAACAGCTTGTCATTTTTGTCCTTATCGCGAATGAAGGATCGAATGGTATATACAATGTATGTCAGGAATACCGGACTGGCAATAGTAAGAAGGAAGCCGTCAAAATTCTGATACTGCCATGCGTTTTTCAGTGACATTTTAGGCAGTCTGAAAAGCTTTGCTAAATTATCCCTGATATATACCAAGCTGAACTGACCATGATCAGCATTTGTAAATTCGGGGAGATAATTATGACCAAACTCAATAGGATTACCGAATCGGGCAAAATTTAAAGCCATATATACAAGAGCAATACCAAGCATAGGAATTAAGCAGTTCCACTTTTTCTTTATCATATCAACAACTGATGAATTTGGATTTTCTTTTTCGTATGCAGTATATATGAGATAAATCAAAACCGGAAAATATGCAATTTGCAGCGGGCGGCAGCCTACGGCAAAAGCCCAAAAGGTAAGCGACAAGCCGGGTTTATTCTTTAACGCATAGTACAGAGCTATTACCGAGAAGGTAAAGGCGAGGTTCTGAGCGATAAACCATACCCAGGAAACCTGTGCTGTAAAAAGCCAGTTTGAGCCTATCGTAGCAAGCAGCGAATACATTGCAGAGCGCTCGCCGTCAATTCCGAAATGTCTTATAAGCTTATAGGCATATATTACCGCAGTGACTGCCGAAGCAAGGGCAATAAATCCATCGCAGGATTTCCATCCGATAAGCACAAACGGAAACATAATAAATGATGGGAGCGGCGGAAAGCTTACGAAATACTTATCTTCAAAGACAGCCAACTCCAGATGCTTATAATTCTGTCCAAGGTCAATCCGCCCCTTTGTCCATGCCTCTGCCTGTAAAATATAGGAATTATACGGCTGCTGAAGCCATGGCCACTTACCTGTAAAGGTCCATATGGCAAACATTGAGCTTATGACAATGAGTGCAAGCAGCAGAATGTTAGAATAATCTGTATTTGCACTGCGATCAAGCTTAAAAGATAATTTTCTTTTTTCTTTATTGTTCACAACAAAATCCTCCTTAAATAGATTTATTTACTGTCAGTTTGTTTTATGGCTGCTTTTGCATCTTTTTTGAAAAAGAAGCGTGTGCATACATAAACAAAAGCCGCAGAAGCAAGAATAAATGAAATTGCAGAAACAACTACAACAAATTTACTTGCATAATACTCATTTATATTCACTTGATTCATTTTCAATATCCATGCATAATTGAAGAACATTACCGCGGATATTATACCGTATCCGGCAAGAATTGATTTGTCCGGGCGTATAATATACATCATCATAAGCAGCGGAATTGCTGCAAAACCGTAGCGTTCGTGCATTTTCGTTGAAATCATAAATGTCATAAACGCAAGAATAAATGCAGACATAAAATATTTCGATTTGTGCTTTGAAGTAAAGCAGACAAATGCCGAAAAAGCAACAATCATTGCAAGGATAAAGTAACCTGCTATATTTGCCGCCGGAGTAACTTTGATGTAATTTTTGCCCAATGCAGCCCAGAGGTTAAAGGCATTCTGAGAAAAATAATTGCTGCTGCCTATTGTAGAAATATATTGATTGATTACATTTTCTATGCCGAACGGCAGGGCAAGGATAAAGATAAGTCCTATTGCAAGAAGACCTGAAATAAGATTTCTCAGAAAATTTTTAACCTCAAAGCCGTCTAAGAATACCTGTTTAATTATACCGAAAATCAGTACCGGCATAAAGAAAAATGACTGAGGTTTAATCAGCACGCATACTGCAAATACGAAGTATGAGGGAATAAGCTTTCTTACAGTTATAAGATAAACCATTACAACTATTAATCCGCAGTATATTGAATCAACCTGCCCCCAAAGAGCCGAGTCTGTTATAACCATCGGGTTAAAAAGATAAACAGACATTAGTATCAGCGAATCCTTTTCAGTAAAATTTTCGCTTTTTCGTGCGGTATAGTACATGAAGCCTCCAAGCAGCAAATCAAAAATAATTGCCGGAGACTTGAGAATAACATAGGCATTCATCTGTGACATACCGTTCTTTATATAGCTTAGCAGTTTAAGTACATACATATAACCAGGCGGATAGTCAGCGAATACATCTTTTGAATAAAATTCGGACAAAGGAACGTTATGAAGCCTTGTAGCCCATGAATTGAAACAGCTCATGTCAAAACCATACCCCTTGTAAAGATAAGCGCATATTAATCTTACGGCAAGAGCTGAAGTCAATATAAGTATAGGATATAGCTTTGGGGACGGCTTGAATGTGTCAGAGCTGAGAGAACCGCAGGCAATTATGAAAAGTATTAATGCGGCTATGGCACTGATAATGATTGAGGTTGTTACATACATATTTTTATCTCCTTTTTATGTATATTTTGTACTTAGAGTCTATCCGTAATTAAATTAAGCATATCTTGTTTGCTGATTTCCAGTCCATATTGCCCGGAAAAAGCCTCGGTATATGCCGGTATGTGTCAATTTTGAAATAATTTGACAAAAATCCGACTGCGAAATATGCACTTCTTTAATTATGGATATGTTCGTAAACTGAATTTACAAAACGAAACCCGGCATTAACGCATCAACTAATGTTATATATTATACAGACAATTTAACATCTAAAATTTATTCAAATTTTAAGAAAAAACTATATTAATTTTAACATAGTTTAAAGCTGTTGTCAAGTTTTGTATATAAATTCATCAAGGTTTTTGAACCAGTTAATAATTTATAAATTTTATGAATAAATTGTGAATAAACAGCAAGCTTTGTTGGGGCGAATCACATTCATCTAACCATTCAACGTGAGAAAATAGTA
>JAUNPN010000097.1 GCA_030536655.1 bacterium
CGACATACGCGAGTATGCCTTCGATCTTTTTATATAATCTGACTGTGTTCACTGCATACTATATTTAATCAGTGCTTCCTTAAATAATATAACATAAGCTCTCTCTAATAATATAAGGCAGAATCCAAAAACTTCATGGTATCGGGCAAACTGCGTTCTCCCCGGATTTGTATAATTTGCTTAATACCATTAGGTTTTTGGATTTTGTCGTAAACAAAATGTTATCCCGTTTCGGGATTTGGATTAAGAAAAATACAAACGCATTGGTGAAAGGAATTCGGATTATAAGCCGGATAAAAATGAAATGTGTCAATTAAATATGAAAACGAATGATAATAAAGAATATATCTGTTTTAGGTTACAACAAAAGTAACCAAAAATAGTTGTGGGTAACCTGTGTGGTTTTTGTGCAACATGCAGAAAGTGGAACTAAGTATTAAAAAGCTATTGACAATTACGGTTAGTTGTGGTAAACTTATGAATTGTAAAGGAACGTAGTGCTTAAGAAGTGCTAATGAGAGAAAATTAAGGAGGAGAAAATGATGCCGTTATCAATGCTTGAACCCGGAGTAATAAAGAACATCGTGAAGGTAGGCGGTCGTGACAAGACAAGAAGCTTTCTGGAAAGTCTCGGTTTTGTAGAAGGTGCAGAGGTTACCGTTGTTTCCGAGTTGGCAGGAAATCTTATAATCAATGTGAAGGATACCCGTGTTGCAATAGATAAATTGATGGCGGGACGTATTTTTGTATAATAAGAGGAGGCAAAATAATGCGAACTTTAAAAGAAGTTAAGGTTGGAGAAACTGTAAAGGTTTCGAAAATTGAGGGGACAGGTGCAGTAAAACGCCGTATTATGGACATGGGAATTACAAAGGGCGTTGAAATCTATGTAAGAAAGGTTGCACCGCTCGGAGACCCTGTAGAGGTAAATGTACGCGGCTATGAATTGTCGTTAAGGCGTGCAGATGCAGAGATAATTTGTGTCAGATAATTCGGCATTATTTTTTTTGAACAAGAGGTTAGAAAAAACTAACCTTAATAATGGGATGTTTATGGAGGTAACAATATGGCAATCACAATAGCACTTGCCGGAAATCCGAACAGCGGTAAGACAACGCTGTTCAATGCGCTTACGGGTTCAAACCAGTTTGTAGGAAACTGGCCCGGAGTAACGGTTGAAAAAAAGGAAGGTAAGCTTAAGGGACACAAGGATGTGGCAATTATGGACCTTCCGGGAATATATTCGCTTTCGCCATATACTTTAGAGGAGGTTGTGGCAAGAAATTATCTTATCAAGGAGCGTCCGGATGCAATATTAAATATTATTGACGGAACAAACCTTGAAAGAAATCTGTATCTTACCACACAGCTTATGGAGCTTGGTATTCCTGTGCTGATAGCAGTGAATATGACAGATATAGTTGAGAAAAACGGTGATAAGATAGACTTAAAGAAGCTTTCAGAAGCTATAGGGGCAGAAGCGGTTATGATTTCTGCACTTAAGGGCAAAAATATAACCGAAGCGGCTGAAAAGGCTGTTAAGCTTGCAAAAAATAAGACTGTACCGTCAATAAAGCATAAGTTTGAGCCAAGCGTTGAAGCGGCGTTACAAGAAATTGAAAACAGCATCGGAGACGGTATTGCCGTAGAGCAGAAGCGTTTTGCGGCGATAAAGCTTTTTGAGAGAGATAAAAAGATAGATGAAATCATGAACCGAATTCCGAATGTAGCGTCAATTATCGATGCTGTTGAGAATGAACTTGATGATGATTCTGAAAGTATAATCACCAACGGAAGATATACATATATTTCCTCAATTATTAAGAGCTGTTATACAAAGAAGAATAAGGGCAGATTAAGCAAATCGGACAAGATAGATAAGGTAGTAACGAACCGCTTTCTTGCGCTTCCGATATTTGCTGTAGTTATGTTCATTGTATATTATGTGTCAGTAACAACAGTGGGAAGCTGGGCGACAGACTGGGTAAATGACGGAGTATTCGGTGATGGCTGGCATTTGTTTGGAATAGGCACATCGTCATATGAACAGGCAGTTGAGGAATGGGACGAAAAATATAACGATGGTGAGAATTCGGCTGTAGTTGATGCCTATATGGAAGCTGCCGAGGAGGCGGGGATTGATACGGAAGCTTTAACGGCATTGCTTGAAGGCGATGAAGCTGCTGAGCCTGTAGAGCAAGCGCTTGCTGCATTTACAGCTGAGGCTGCTGCGGCAAATGTAACCGCTGACGCTGAGCTTTATGATGATGAGGGAGAAATAACAGATACAATTAACGGCATTACCTCAGAACAGTTTGCAGAATCGTTTACAACGCATCTTGAAGCGGCAGAGACGGAGCCTGCTTCAGAGGAATTTGGTGTATGGGTGCCGGGAATTCCTTCATTATTTGAGGCGGCGCTTGAAAAGCTTAATTGTGCGGATTGGTTAAGCGGACTTATTCTTGACGGTATCGTTGCAGGCGTTGGAGCAGTACTCGGATTTGTACCTCAGATGCTTGTTCTGTTTATCTTCCTTGCATTCCTTGAGGCGTGCGGATATATGGCTAGAATTGCATTCATTATGGATAGAATTTTCAGACGTTTCGGACTTTCAGGTAAATCATTTATTCCGATTCTTATAGGAACGGGCTGTGGTGTACCGGGAATTATGGCATCAAGAACAATTGAAAATGAGCGTGACCGACGCATGACAATTATAACAACCACCTTTATTCCGTGTGGAGCAAAGCTTCCGATTATAGCTTTGATTGCGG
This sequence comes from bacterium, assembly GCA_030536655.1. Taxonomy (GTDB): domain Bacteria; phylum Bacillota; class Clostridia; order UBA1381; family UBA1381; genus UMGS1958. The sequence continues at coordinate 2,775 of JAUNPN010000097.1, forward strand.
GTGCATTGTTTGATGGTGCTGCATGGGTTGCACCCAGTGCATACTTTATCGGTATAGCAGCCATCATATGTTCGGGAATAATTCTTAAGAAAACAAAGATGTTTGCCGGTGATGCAGCGCCGTTTGTAATGGAGCTTCCGGCATATCATATGCCGACTGTCGGCAATGTCCTTAGAAGTATGTGGGAGCGCGGATGGTCGTTTATAAAGAAGGCAGGAACAGTTATTCTTCTTTCGACAATTCTTATCTGGTTCCTCCAGGGATTTGGAGTTGAGAACGGTTCCTTCGGCATGGTTGAAGATATGGAAAATTCACTTCTTGCGAGCGTAGGAAATATAGTAGCATTCATTTTTGCACCGCTCGGATGGGGCAACTGGAGAGCAGCGGTTGCGGCTGTAACGGGACTTATTGCAAAGGAAAATGTTGTAGGTACCTTCGGTATTCTCTACGGAGGAATGGACGAGGTGGCAGAAAACGGATATCAAGTGTGGACAGCTCTTCAGGCTGCATATACAGCTCCGGCGGCATTCTCATTCCTCGTATTTAACCTTCTCTGCGCACCGTGCTTCGCAGCAATCGGAGCTATTAAGCGTGAAATGAATAATCCTAAGTGGACATGGTTCGCAATTGGTTATCAATGTGTATTCGCTTATGCCGTAAGCTTGTGCATATATCAGCTTGCAACATTCTTCACAACCGGAGCATTTGGAATCGGAACTGTTGTGGCAGTATTGTTATTTGCAGTATTTATGGCATTGTTATTTGCGCCGGCAAAGAAAAGAAATCTCAGCTCGGTAAAGAGAGCAGCGTAATTGGCGGAGAAAGTTATGGGAACAGCAATAGTATTAATAATATTATTCGTGATTGTGGGTTCTATAGTATATAGAATGTATCACAGAAAGAAAGACGGAAATGGCGGTTGCGGCGGTAACTGCGGAAGTTGCGGACGCTGCGGACGCTGCGGAAAATAAGTTTAACAGAGTTATTTGCGAAATGCAGATAACTCTGTTTTATTAAGCTCTTTATACTGTTGGCAAAGCGAAACAAAGAACCACCCGTTATGTGGGTTTGCATCAAAAGTTATATACTTGTTATATAAGTAATGAATATCTATGCGGATTTAAGGCTTGACGTCAATGACGTCACTGTAAAAATATCAGAGAGTATGGGAACAATTTAAAACAGTAAAGTTCTCCAAAGGAGCAAAAAGACCCCGGATTAAAAATTGTGTGTGATATTTTTTTAACAATGCTGCCTCTATAAATGTTGTAAATAATGAATTTGTAATTAAAACAGCCGGAGAAATTTTAAAAGTAAATTTTATCGTTGACTTTTCTCAATAAATCAGTATATAAAACTCACAAAAACAGTTGCAGAAAAATGGCTTTTAGTGGTAAAATTACATTATAGATGATTTTAACTGAGAGAGGAGAAACAAAATGAAAAAAATAATAGCAGCAATAGCTGCGGCATTTGCAATGGGCGCGGCACTGAATGCATCGGCGGCGTCAACCACGTTTTTGGTTGATGACAAAACAGTGGATACATCAGTGTCTCTTACCGAGGTAACGGAAATAACCACAAACATACCTTGCATGAAATTGATGATAGGCGCTGATACGTGGAAGTATTCGAAGGATGTAAAATCCTTTGGCTCCGTAACATCTGTGGGAAGAATTTCCGGCACTGCCAATCCGAACATTGAGAAAGGTACCGGAACATATTATGAATTTGTTTTTGACGAAACAACAGAACCGGGAACTCTTGAGATAATGTATCAGATAGGAGAAAACAAATCGCTTTATATTGCGGATAACGGTACGGCATTGCCGGATTATGACGGCAGTAAGCCTTTTGAGGCTAAAACAACTCAGTCAACAACAATAAATGTTGAGGCAAGTCATACATATACAATTTACGCGGCAGGAGGATCAAAGCTTGGATTTTACGGCTGCACCTATAAGGTAACAAACAAGCAGAAGGATTTTGAGGAGGAAATTCAGGGACTGAGTTTTGATATGATAAAGGGTGATAATTCCGATACGGAGCATATTCAGTCTGACCTTGCGCTGTTTGATAACTATCCGTCACAATTCGGTTCGTGCGATGTAAGCTGGAGAAGCTCAAATACGGACGTTATTACGAACAGCGGTATTGTAAACGCTCAGAAAGAGGATACTGTCGTTACTCTTACGGGCAAATTCAGCGTTCAGGAGGATACTGCGCTTGTGCAGGAAAAGGTGTTTACCCTGACTGTTCCGGGAGATCCCGATGACAACGCAGCAGCTGCCGGTGCAAAGGAAGCGCTTACCCTCGGAGACCTTTCGGCAGTGAAGAATGATATTGAGCTTCCCATGCGGGGTATAAGAGGTACATCAATTATATGGACTACCTCAGACGAAGCTGTTATAACTGCGGACGGTAAGGTGACAAGAGCGCCCGGACAGGATAAAACAGCTGTTCTTACCGCTGAAATAGCAAGAGGAGAAGCAAAACAGACAAAGGAATTTACCGTAACGGTTCTCGGCTATGTTCCGGTTACAATTGATTCATATGTTTACGGCAATGCAGACGGCGAAAGCTGCTTTTCACCGGTTGACGGCGGCAGGCTGAAAGCTGTAAGTTATATCTCAAGCATTAAGGAGCCTGAGGAAGGCACAAACGTATTTGTTGTAATCTATGACAAGGATGGAAGAATAAAGTCTGTAAAAGCAGATGCGGTTACGGCAGATAAGTATGATAAGGTTACTGATATTGAGGTAAACTGTCCGATGGATTCGACGGATACCTTTAAGATTATGTCAGTTAATACAGGAACCTTGATTCCGTTTATTAATCCGGTACAGGCGGATGATACGGTTGCAGAGGGAGCAACGCTCTATGTTGTGGGTGATTCTACCGCGGCAGCATATGATGATACACGCTATCCGAGAACAGGCTGGGCGCAGGTTTTACAGAATTATTTTGATGATATTACGGTAGTTGACTACGCTCTCAGCGGCAGAAGCTCAAAGAGCTTTAAATCGGATACTAATTTCAGAACTCTTAAGGAGAAGATTAAGGCAGGAGATTATCTCATAATTCAGTTTGGCCATAACGACAGCAAGTCAGGAGAGGCAGACAGATATACGGATCCGAGCGGCGACAGATTTACGGAAGGTTCGTTTAAGAACTCAATGCTTGAATACATAAATATCGCAAAGGATAAGGGTGCACACCCGATTCTTGCAACAAGCATAAGCAGAAGAAATATTAAGGATGCATCTTTGGAGCAGTATGTAAATGCTGCAAAGGAGCTTGGCGAGGAGCTTCACATTCCTGTGCTTGACCTTTACGCAAAGACAAAGGCTTACATAAACGAGGTCGGTATTGAAGAAGCAAAGTCAATGTTCAACTGGGTAAAGCTTAAGGATTCAAGATTTATAGATTATCCCGGATTTGAAAAGTCACAGTATTATAATACCCAAAGCGAGAAGGCTGAGACGGGAATTTCGGATACTGATGACACACATATCAACATAAACGGTGCAGAGCTTATTTCACAGTATGCAACGGAGGAAATGGCAAGGCTCGGTATTCCTCTTGCTGATAAAGTTAATGACCACAAGGCAGTATATCCGCTTCCGTCATATACGACAGCAACTACGGCAGAATAAGAGCCTATCCGTAAATTAAGCGCATCTTGATTGCTGATTTTTTGTCATATAGCTCCAAAAATCCTCGGCATACGTCTGTGCGCGTCGGATTTTTGGAATAATTTAACCGAATGAATTGCAAAGTAAGTCATAGGTGAGCTGTTTACAACTTACCGTAGCAGGAAAAAATCCTGCTTTGCAATATTCACATATTTATAATAGAGATTGATAGTTTTTGAAAAACTATCAATCTCTTGTGTTAACTTATATCTAAGGAGGAAATATGAAAAAATTTATATCGGTTTTTACCGCACTTTCCATGTTTGCCGCAGGGGCGATTCTGCCGCAGGTACAGGCTGCCGGAAATATAGCTGCGTTTCCGGGTGCAGAGGGTGCGGGAAAGTATGCTACAGGCGGACGCGGAGGTAAGGTTTACCATGTGACAAACCTTAATGACAGCGGCACAGGCTCGTTCCGTGACGCGGTAAGCGGTTCAAACAGAATTGTCGTGTTTGATGTAGGAGGCACAATTGAGCTTAAATCTGACGTTGTTGTAAAGGGAAATATAACAATTGCGGGACAGACTGCGCCCGGAGGCGGCGGTATCACGCTTAAGGGCTATAAGCTGGGTATGGGCGGAGATAACATAATTGTCCGATATGTAAGCTCGCGTCCGGGTGAAAAGGGCAGCGGCGAAAACGATGGCTGGGGAGGAAACAAAGGTTCCAATTCGATTGTTGACCATTGCTCGATAGGATGGGCAAATGATGAACAGTTCGCCCTGTATTCGAATAATATGAATCAGACTGTGCAATATTGCGTTATCGGTCCGTCAAACTGTATTTCGACTCATGCGAAGGGTGCGCATGGCTTCGGAGTAATGTTCGGAAAGGGACAGAATTCGTGGCACCATAACATGATTGCGCATAATATTTCGAGAAACTTCCGCGGTAAGGTAGTCGGAACAGAAGCAATGGATTTTGTAAATAATGTAATCTACGGTTGGGGCTATCAGACAGCTTATGGAACAATGGGTTATCAGAATTATGTAAATAATTATTTGAAGCAGAGTCCGTCAACAAGGGAAGGAAATCACTTCATGAAGCCTGACGGCACGGACAGACATAAGTATAAGTTCTACATGGAGGGCAACAAGCTTGTAAAGAGTGACGGCAGTGACTATAATACCGCTATGAACGAAAATAACTGGAACGGCGGTATTCAATACTGTGCTCTTAGTGACGGTACAATGGCAACCGAGGAGCTGTACAGAAGTAATACTCCTTTTGCGGTTAAGGCGTCGGACGGAAGCAATGCATCTGTAATGAACGGAACTGTGGAAACGGCAGATCAGGCTTTTGAAACGGTTATAAGCTACGCAGGCGCGGGTATAACAGCGGAATCGCGTCCGAAGATTGACCAAGAGGTTATGGAGCAGGCTAAGAATGGTACGGGAAACCTGACAGGCGGACGTGATTTTTCAACTGTAACCGAAGATTCAATGCTTAAAGCGATTGCAAAGTATGACATTAAGCATATGAACTATGATGATTATTATCCTCAGCAGTATACTAAAAAGGAAATTACGGACAGTGATAATGATGGTATGCCGGATGAGTGGGAACTTGAGCGGGGACTCGATCCGAATAAGGACGATGCCATGGGAGATTACCTCGGTCAGGGCTATAATAATATAGAATACTATATCAATGATCTTACGATAGATTCATTCCCGGAGGGAGTTGTGACGCTGTCGCAGACAACTGCCGATTTAGGTGAGGATTATCAGAAGGCAAAGGAGGATGCTGCCGCAATTAAGCTTTCGCCGACCTCAATATCCTCCAAAGATGAGCTTAAGCTTCCGTCAGCGGGTTCGATTCATGGCTCAAGTATTGAGTGGGTAAGCTCGTCATCATCTCTTACAATTAAAAACAATGAGATAACGGCGCTTGTTCGTCCGGCAGAAACAGATGAAAAGGTAACGCTTGTGGCTAATGTAACCTGCGGAGATAATACAATAAAAAAGTCTGTGGGAATTACACTGCTTGCGACATCAGCATCGTGGCTTCCATCGGCATCGAATAATGATGCGGCTGCGGGAACAAGGCTTATGGACGGACTTACAAACATGAGCAAGCTTGTTACATCAGGCTGTAACAGCTCAATAAACGGCGAGAGCTTCACGTATTATGCGAGCGGTGCGGATAGCGGAGCATGGAAAGACGGAGCGGCAAGCGGAACTGCATTTAAGTATACGGCATCGGAAAGCGGATTTCTTGCGGCATACATAACTGCATTCGGAGAGAGTAAATATGCGTATATCATTGAAGAAGGCTCAGTCGATCTTAAAAAAGACTATCTTGTATCAATAAGCGGTGCAGACGGTGCAAATCAGATGATGTGTGCGCCTGTTGAAGCGGGAAAGACATATTATATTCTCGGTGCGGGAACAAAGGCGCGTTTTGTGAAAATTTCATTTGGCAAGACTGCGCCGCCGGTATGGTGGAGAGCTTCGGCTGATGCTGCGGCGGACGAGGAGCTTATGACGGGACTGTACCCCGCAGAGGCTATGAAATATGTTGAAAAAACGAACGGAAAGGATATTGACGGAATAACCTTTGCAGGTAATCTTGCGGGAGCTTCAAATCCGTCCGGTAACGGCGCCGCAGGTGCATCGTTGAAATTTTGTCCTCCGGCGGATGGAACTGTTACTGTGTATTACAAACTTAATGCAAAAAAAACATTTAAAATAAATGATGCTGAGGGAAATTTAATTGCTGAATGTAATAATGAAGATGAATCTTCAGACTACACGTCAACAACAGCAGAGCTTAAGGGCGGAGTTCAATATTATATGTATGTTGACGCTTCAAAGGCGGAGTTTTATGGAGTTAGATTTATACAGACAGGGAAAAGAGTGCCTGAGGTAACAGCGTCACCTTCGGCAACGGATCTGCCTGAAATAACAACATCGCCGTCAGAAACGGAGCGTCCGGGTGATGAGGTAATAAACCTTGGTATAATGAGCGGCACCACGGAGCTTGACAAGCTTGAAACCGGAGCGGTTACCGCAGCGGTAAGTATGGAAAATCCTCAGGGAAGAATAGTATATGCGGCTCAGTATGATATAGACGGCAGGTTGATTTCAGTTAAAGCGGAAGCGGCAAAGGAAAGCTTTGACATAAACATTGATGTTGCCGGGGAGGCTCAGAGCCTGAGAGTAATGCTATGGAATGGGCAGAAAGAGATATGCGAAAGTGTATTATTAAGGAGATAAATAAAATACGGTTCACTGTAAAGCTTTGCAGTGAACCGTATTTTTTATTTATCTCCCTGAAAATTCTTTATTTCTTCAATAAAGGCTTTGCCGTAACGTTCAGCCTTTGTCTGACCGACGCCGCTGACCTCTAGGAACTCCGCTTTTGTAACGGGGCGTTTTCTGCACATATCTCTTAATGCTGCGTCCGAGAATATCACGAATGCTGGAACTCCGGCAACCTTTGCCTTCTGAGTTCTGAGCTGCTTCAGCTTTGCGAACAGCTCCTCGTCCTTCGCTGTAAACGGGGTCTGAGGCGCCGGTTTCTTTGCAGCCTGCCTTGCTTTCCATTCGCTCATGCCGTAATCATTCTCAATACCCGAGTTTTTGACGTAAATATCGGTGTTTATATTCTTCGGCGCTGCATTTCTCGGCTCAATTTGTTTTTCGGGACAGCAGCTTGAGCATTTTCCGCATGTGCAGCTGCGGCGGTCTCCAAAATAGTTCAGAATATACTGCCGCAGACATCGCCCTGTCGTGCTGTAAAATGTCATCTGCTTCAGTCGTTCCTTGTCACGTAAATGGATATTTTCCCGCTGTTCATCGCTTAACAGTTCATTGGGCGTGCCGTTGTCTATGAGCCATTGTGCAGTACGTACATCTTTCTTTGAATACAGCAGAATACATTCGGCTTCTTCGCCGTCACGTCCTGCTCTGCCTGCTTCCTGATAATAGCTTTCCAAATCCTTCGGCATATTATAATGAATTACGAATGATACGTTAGATTTGTCGATTCCCATTCCAAACGCATTTGTTGCAACCATAACCGTCTTTCGGTCATAGAGAAAATCTTCTTGATTGAGGATTTTTTCTTCGTCCTCCAGTCCGGCGTGATAGCGCGTTGCTTCATACCCCATATGCCTGAGCTTGCTGCACACTTCTTCAACACTTTTGCGCGTTGAGCAGTAAACTATTCCGCTTCTGTCCTTGTATTTTTTTAAGAGTCTTGCAAGAGCTGTCATTTTATCTTTTGGATGCTCAACTCCAAAGTACAGATTTTGTCTGTCGAATCCGGTCGTCACGACTTTTGGTTTGTCTAACTTAAGTATATTTATAATATCGTTTCTGACATTCGAGGTTGCTGTCGCGGTAAATGCACCAATAACCGGGCGGTATGAAAGGCAATCTATAAAATCGCGTATTTTAAGATAACCGGGTCTGAAATCCTGTCCCCACTGAGAGATGCAGTGTGCTTCGTCAATCGTTATCATAGAAATATGAATGCTTTCGGCAAGCTTCATGAAGCCGGCAGTTTCCAAACGCTCCGGTGCAACATATATAATCTTGTAAGCTCCGTTATACGCTCTTGAGAGAGCAATTCTAAACTGGCGGTCAGTAAGAGAGCTGTTGAGATATGCGGCTGGAATTCCGGTTTGATTAAGCGAGTTTACCTGATCCTTCATCAGTGAAATAAGAGGAGATATCACGATTGATACCCCGTCCATCATAACCGCAGGGAGCTGATAGCAAACAGATTTGCCTGCGCCTGTCGGCATTATCCCCACAGCGTCATGACCGTTCAGCAGTGAATCCACAATAGGCTCCTGACCTTCACGAAAACCGCTGTGTCCGAAATATTTTTTTAATGTTTGTAGTTTATCCATGATTATTGAACTTGTGTGATTTATTTCCTTAATATTTATTTCTTACAATTATATACGATTTTAAAATAAATGTCAATACTATAATTTGACATTTTGTTTGCCCAAATTACGGTTTAAAATTTCTCGAAAAAAATCTAAAAAAAGTATTGACAAATGAAAGTACTTGTGCTATAATAATATTCGTTGTTGAGGTTAACACCTTGAAATGCGGATATGGCGGAATCGGCAGACGCGCACGTTTGAGGGGCGTGTGGGTAAAACCGTGCCAGTTCAAGTCTGGCTATCCGCATTATAGCGGGATTGTGTAAGGGTAGCACTAGTGACTCTGACTCACTCTGTTCGGGTTCGAATCCTGATCCCGCTGCTTGGAAAATATGCGGTACATGGTAAGTTGTGCCGCATATTTTTTTATTCCGAATATCATAATATTTTTTTACTTTAGAAATGATATTTAATAAATAAGTATAAAATGCATATATAAAAGTACTGAATTTTTGTACAAAAAAACATATTGAAATCACTTGAAAAATGATGTATTTTATGGTATATTTTAAATATAGACATAAATTAGTTAAGGATTATGTGAAGAAACCTCAAAATGTAATCCGAACGATTCAGTAAGGAGAAAGATTCTGTTATGAATAACTATTCAGGCGAAGCAATGCCAATTGTAGGTAAGCTGAGTGTAATTGCAATGAAGGGCTGTGAGAGTATAGCGGCAAGGATTGATTCTTATCTTAAGCAATTTCGCAGCTTTGAGCAGGTAGATACATATATTACTCATGTGACCTGTCCGCGTTTTGGTACAGGCGAGGGTAAGTGTGTTATTGATGAAACTGTCCGCGGTCATGATGTTTACATCATTTGCGACTGTTTTAATTACGGTGTTACATACACAATGTATGGCATGGAGAACCATATGAGTCCGGATGACCATTTTCAGGATTTGAAGAGAATCATTGCAGCTATGGGAGGAAAAGCACGCCGTGTTACTGTGGTAATGCCTATGCTTTATGAGGGAAGACAGCATCGTCGTTCGGGCAGAGAATCTCTTGATGCTGCGTTAATGCTTCAGGAGCTTGTGGATATGGGGGTTTCAAACCTTATAACCTTTGACGCACATGATCCGAGAATATCAAATGCAATACCGTTATCGGGATTTGATAATGTGCAGCCGACGTATCAGATGATCAAGGCTCTTGCAAAAGCTGTGCCGGATATTTCGCTTAATAAGTTTGATACAATTGTTATTTCACCGGATGAGGGCGGTATGTCAAGATGTATGTATTACAGTTCGGTACTGTCTTTGGATCTCGGTATGTTCTATAAGCGCCGCGATTATTCGAGAATTGTAAACGGTAAGAATCCGATTGTATCGCATGAATATCTCGGAAGGGATGTAAATGGAAAGGATGTTATCATTGTTGATGATATGATTTCTTCGGGCGAATCGATTATTGATGTAGGCACCGCGCTTAAAAAGCAGGGGGCAAAGAGAATATTTGTATTTGCATCATTCGGTCTTTTTGTAAACGGTCTTGAGGTGATTGACCGCGCATATGAGGAGGGAGTAATAGATAAGATATTTACAACAAATCTTATCTATAGAAATCCGGGATTAAGCGCGAGAGAATGGCACTGTGAGGTAGATATGTCAAAGTATATGTCGTTCCTCATTGATACGCTGAACCACGATGAAACTATTTCAAAGCTTCTTGATCCGGCGGCTAAGATTCATAAGCTGGTTGCAAATCTCGGAACAGGAATTTAAGAAACCACTGATTAATTAACGCCTAACGGATTAGCACGCATTGAACTTGCATATTTTCCGTCATATCATACAAAAATCTCTCGA
>JAUNPN010000098.1 GCA_030536655.1 bacterium
TAAGCCGGGATATTACATTTCCAATATCATCGTCAATACAAATCGACTGAGATTCGATTTCAACAGGAGCTGCCGCCATACCTAAATTTATGCAGGCATATACGGCATTTTTATTACGGGCTGTCATTTGCAGGAACGGATATTTTATAATGGCAGGCGTGTTTAAGCCTACCCCCAATTCAAAAAACAGTATATTCAGGTCTTTATGTCTGCGCATGAAATCATCGTAGTGACTGCAAGAGTTATACCATCCCTCATCCTGAACAAATTTATCATTACAGCGTAAATTCATAGTCATAGGCGCTCCGCACACAGGACATTTCGGAATAAGCTCCGTTGGGATTTTCATATTCTTTTGACCGGATACCATTTTGCGGACAATATCTTCATTGTCATATGTTTTATTATGACAAGCATTTGAGCATTGCCATAATCCGTAATCGCCCTGAGTATAAAACAGCCGCTTTTTATCAAAGCCTGCAAGCTGAAATTGATGGTCTACATTTGTTGTCAGCACGAAATAGTCCTTATCTTTGACAAGGGTTAATAAATCTCTGTACGGCTTTCCGGCTTCAACATCATAGCGGTTTATGAGAACATGTCTTGACCACCATGCCCAATATTCCTCTAAGCTGTCATACGGATAAAATCCTCCGGAATACATATCGGTTATCCCGTATTTTGCTTTGAAATCAGAAAAATATTTATCAAAGCGCTCTCCGGAATATGTCAGACCTGCTGAGGCGGAAAGACCTGCGCCCGCGCCGATAAGAATTGCGTCTGCCGTTTCTATATTTTCCTTTAACAGTTTTATATTATCTGAGTAATTTTGTGTAGATTTCTTTGTCCTCATCTTTAAAAACATTAAAAATCACCCTCTCGATTTTGGAATTTTTTAAGTATTCTGTAACTGTGCTTACCGCAATTTCTGCTGCCTTACAGTTCGGAAAATGAAATTCGCCCGTAGAAATGCAGCAGAACGCAATTGACCTTATACCGTTTTCTTCTGCAAGCTCAAGGCAGGAACGATAACAGGAGGAGAGCAAGTCACATTCTTTTTGCGTAAGCCTGCCCGTTATAATCGGACCGACAGTATGGATAACATAGTCGCACGGAAGATTATATGCGTTTGTTATTTTAGCTCTGCCCGGAGGCTCCGGAGTTCCCTGCTTATTCATAATATCCGCACATTCAAGTCTCAGCTGAACCCCGGCATATGTATGAATTGCATTGTCAATGCAGCCGTGGCAGGGATAATAGCAGCCTGTCATACCGCTGTTTGCAGCGTTTACAATCGCTCCGCATTTAAGCGTTGTTATATCGCCCTGCCATATATACAGTTTATCGCGTGCCGGAGTGAGGCTGTCCGCGTCTGTTATGCCTTTGTCATATATTGCCCGGCTTAAATATTCATCTTGAATTTTTAAAAAATCCGCTGATATTTTCTGAGGCAAGCGTATATTCATAAGTGATCGCAGGAGCCGCTTCTGAGCTGAAGCAGAGCCCGGAATCTTTATATCCGGGTATCTGCCGGATTCTTTTATAAGACAGTCAAGTAAAAAATATAATCTTTCTTTTTGTGTCATAATATCAACCTCTTTTCTGTGCTGGATCTACTGTGCATAATTCGGAAAATCTGATGCGAGATATTTCTCTGTTGTTATTTTTATTATACTATTATCTGCCGGATTTGTAAAGTACGCACTTTTTTGTGGCATAGTTACAGCAAAGAAACTATGTTGACAAAACGTCCGTAATGGTTTATAATATAAATATAGGAGAGAATATTACTCTTTGTTTCAAATAAATACATAGAGAGGATAATGAATATGAAAAAAGAATTACCCGCCTGCCCTGTAGAAACGACTCTTATGCTTATTTCCGACCGATGGAATGTACTCATTATTCGTGACCTCCTGAGCGGAACAAAGCGTTTCGGAGAATTGAAAAGGTCTGTCGGAAATATTTCGCAGAAGGTATTGACTGCGAATCTGCGTTCAATGGAGGAGGATGGGCTTTTAACCCGTGAGGTTTTTCCGGAGGTTCCGCCGAGAGTGGAATATACATTGACTGATACGGGCTACAGCTTAAAGCCGATACTTGATTCGATGGTTGACTGGGGTACGGCATATAAGACAAATAAACAAATGTCATTTTAGAAACAATTAAATAATAAAGGAGTATTTTGAAAATGGGAATAAAAAGGAACCGAATTGTTGTTAAAGTGGGAACATCAACGCTGACTAATGAAATTGGCAACAGTAATTTAAGAAAATTTGACGAGCTGTCGCAAACGTTAGCGGATATTCAAAATATGGGGAATGAAGTGATTTTGGTATCATCCGGAGCCATAGCGGTTGGGGCGCAGAAGATGCACCTGAAAGAAAAGCCTGCGGAGCTGCGGATGAAGCAGGCGGCAGCGGCAGTCGGACAATGCGAAAATATGTTTCTGTATGATAAATTTTTCGGCTATTACAATAAAACCGTTGCACAAATACTGTTGAATGCAGACGATATTAAGGACGAAGAGAAAAAGGAGAATCTTGCGAACACCTTTGAAACTTTGCTGGACCAGGAGATTATTCCGATAGTAAATGAAAATGATTCTGTCAGCTATAAGGAGATCGAATCAGAAGAAAAAATCTTCGGAGATAATGATATGCTTTCGGCGGTAGTGGCAGTACTGTGCAAAGCGGATAAATTGATTATTTTGTCGGATATAGATGGATTTTACGACAAGGATCCCAGACTTTCAAAGAATGCAAAATTAATCAGCCGAATAGAAAAAATAGATGACAGTACATATGCCCTGGCAGGAGGAGCAGGCTCCAGAAGAGGAACCGGAGGGATGAAAACAAAATTACAGGCCGCAGATATTGCCACGGCACAGGGCATTGATGTTATTGTGACAAACGGTAAAAATCCGCAGATATTATACAGTATCATAAAAGGCGAGAAGGTCGGCACATTATTTGTTGCGCAGAAATAAATATTAAGTAATCTATATTAATAATGTACTTAGAGCCTATCCGCAAATTAAATTAAGCGCATCTTGCTTGCTGCTTTTCCGTTATATCGCCAAAAAAATCCTCGGCATACGACAGTATGCGTCGGATTTTTTGTACAATCTAACGAAAAATCCGACTTCGCAATATGCACTTCTTTAATTACGGATAGGCTCTTAATGCAGCAGGATAATTGAATAAGTTCAAATAAGAATACATAGAACTTATTCAATTATATATAGCCGGATATAAATGAAACGCTGCCGCCCGTTCAGAGGATGCAGCGTTTTGTTTTAGAACGGAGCAGGGACTGCGCAGGCTTGGCTTATAAGCAGTCCTGCAAACCCTTACGGCGTGCGCATGGGCGGATTTCGGCGGAAAACTATAACCCCTGCCGAAAGCCTGATATGGAATCCTCGGTAGGAAATATGCGCTGTGCTATATTTGCTCTGCTTCAAACAGATTTGCTCTCAGCCAGTCATCTATAACAACGCATATGCCGCTGAGTATAAACCACATCAGAGTATACGGCAGACAAATCTGACCCATAATATTAAGCGGCATATCACTGTAATCCCATACGTTCAGACCGAAGTGTATATTTACGATACAGCCGCATATAAATTCAAGAGCGGTTATTATAAATGAACCAAGAACCATCTGAAAAATCAGGGGCGGCTTTCGCGAACCATGCTCGTTCAGAGCGCCTATCAGCCGAAAGCACAGACCGCCCAGGAGGAACATACTAAAATGGGTGTAGCCGCGCCATAGAAGTTCTATGATGATATATACAATTCCGCCGATGGCAAATAAGATTAAACCTTTAAACATATGACTCACGAAGCTCACTCCTTTACAACTATTATATACCGCAAAATGATTTTTATTCTGTGAATAAAAACAAATACTGCGGCACAAACTAAGCCTGTAGAAAGGAAGTGAGCTTAAATGAGCAATTTTACAAACAACAATAAGCAGAACTGTTCAAACAAGCAGAACAATCAGACAACAAACAAGAACAGCCAGAGCTTCACAAACAAGAAAGACCAGTCAGCGGGCAAGTGTGACTAATCCATAAAAAAACATTTCAGAACTCTTGAGAAAACGGTGTATTAAAACCCCGGAGGTTATAATACACCGTTTTTTTATTCAATAATCCGACTGTTCAGCTTGGCTTTATCCATCATATGAAGAAGAATGTCATTTTGGAAAACCTCTGCCGCGCCCAATGAAAAGCTGAATTTAAAATCAGGATATTGGGGCTGAAATCTGTTTATAAAACTCTTTATTACGTTTGCGACATAACCTTCTATAGTTGTAATGTCAGCCGAAGAACGGATAAGCATGTAGAAGCGTCCCATTTCATGAGCTGTTATGCTGAACTGTTTGAATTCGGAATTCTCAAAAGCAAGAGCAAATGCCTTGAGCAGCATATCGCCTTTATCATAAGAGTATATTTGGTTAAACACAGCCATATTATGCGGATTTGCTGCAAGTACATAGCAATGCATATTGTTTTCAAATGCAAGCTTTCTTATAAGACCGCTTTGCTCGAAAAAATGCCCCAGTGTGTAAAATCCGGTCAGCTTATCCGTATTAAGCATATGCTGCAGCGAAAGCTCGCGCTGAGATATACGGTGAACTCTGTCCGCATATACCATTGCAATTGACGCGAGTTCACTGATTACGCGGCAGTCGTCATCGCTCCAGCACTTTGATGGATCTGAGGATTCAAAATAGCATATGGAGTAATTTCCGTCGACTGATTTGCTTAGATAGTACAGATGACGCAATGAATCATTATCACGGAATTCCCGGCGGAATTTTTCCGAATAGATGCTGTCGTCAATCTGCTCCATGCGAATTGTGCGCCTGTCGGGGAGCGCATCTCTGAACTTTATCAGGTCGGTATGCAGATAATATCCTACTGTATTTTTGATGCGTCCGGTTGGCGATTTGTTGGAATTGCAGTCATATACGACTGAAATCATATCTTTGACAATATCAACAGCAAGAATTTTTATGCGGTCAATGTCAAAATTATCCTGAATCTTGGCAAGAAGCAGATGAACCGAATCATCAGTCGTAGCTGCCTTGGAAGCCATTTCAATAGCCAGTGATACTATTTCACCGGAAGGATTGTCGTTAATTTCATCCTGGTCTATATAAGTAATACATGCGCCCTCGATGCTGCTCATTTCCGGAACGAACAGCTCTGCGTGAGACTTTCCGTTTTGCTTTGCGCTGTAAAGAGCTTTGTCAGCCATAGAGAAGAGAGTGCCGTATTTTGTCGGAGTATCACTCACGGCAACTCCGCAGGAACAGGCAAGCGGAAAACGGCTGTGCGTATGTTTTCCGAATTCAATAATTTGCTTTATAATATTATTTGCCGCATTCATTGCCGTTCCGGTATCTGTACCCGGAATAAAAATGAAAAACTCATCGCCGCCGAAACGGCCGATTATGCCGCGGTTACCTATCTCACTGCGCATATATTCAGCTGCCGCCGTTATCACTGTATCACCGTATACGTGACCGAAAGTATCATTAATGTATTTAAAGTTATCAAGATCGAGCACAATCAGAGCGCATTGTTTAAAACGCCCTTTAAGCAGGTCATTTATGCGTTCAATTGCGGCTGAACGCCGATAAACCTGCGTCAGAGGATCAATATCGGAGCGTTTGCGCAGCTTTTGGTTTTCACTTACAATATACTCATATTCATGCTTGAGCCTTTTAATCTCCTCCATGGCGGATTTCAGCATATCAAGCTTAACATATTCGCTGCCTTCATGAAAGATACTGCCGTTTTCCAAAATTATAACCCTCCTTTCGTAAATTATAAACAAAGTTTATTATATAATAACATATTATAGATAAAAAGTCAAGAAATGAAACATAAAAAAAATACATACCTGTTAAAACACCCGCATAGAATGTACAAAACCGGTTTTGGAGGGTATAAGCGTATGAAAGATTATATAGCGCAGCGGGCGGCTGAGCTGGCACATTACATAATAAATAATAATGCGACTGTCAGAAAGGCGGCAGGCGTTTACAACGTGTCAAAATCCACAGTGCATAAGGATGTGCATGAGAGACTTAAGACGATTAATCCGGCGCTGTTCCGGGATGTACAAAAGGTTCTTGAGGTCAATAAGGCTCAGCGTCATTTGCGGGGCGGAATGGCAACCAGAGAAAAATATCTTAAGAAAAAGTCGGAAAGACGGTAAGCTTCGGTATATGTTAAATTATAAATGCCGGAAACGGATTTAAGAAATTTGCTGCTGTAAAGTTATGGGTTTACAGCAGATTTTTTTATTAAAAAGTATAAATTTTTGACTATATATAATTGAATAAGTTCTATGTATTCTTATTTGAACTTATTCAATTATCCTGCTGCATTAAGTACATTATTAATATAGATTACTTAATGCAGCTTATATAAGAGCCCATCCGTAATTAAAAAGTACATATCGCCAGGACGTATTTTTTTTGGGGGAAAAATATGTGGGAAAATCAGCAGGCGGGATTTGCTTCCTTAATAATTTTTTAACAATTAATTTGATTCAAAATTAAATTAAAATTTTTTTTGTGAAAAAATTATCAGGTTAATGGTCAATATCAACAAATTTAATGCTTTGAATTTGTTAATGTTTTTGTATTCTGTTATAAATTTTTGCATTAGGATTTCGAAAATATTTCAAATCAAGAGGCAAAACGTTTCAAATTGATTACAGGAAGGTTAAAATTTTCTAACGCAATTTTTAACTTTTGTAAAACTTTTAACAAAAGCCTTGACATTTAACCTTTTTTCTGGTACAATAATATAGACAATGGATAAGCACATACATAAAGAAAGTTCATCAGGCGTATTATTGTTCGCCGACGGGTACGTGTTTTTTTGTGTGGCACGTATCTTTAGAAAAGAAAAGGAGAGAATCTATCTTGAATAAAATTACAAAGACACTTGTCTTGTCTGCGCTTTCCGCAATCACTGCGTTTAGTCCAATCGGCTCTTTCGGACCGGGACTGACAACAGCCTCAGCTGTTGATTTAAGCGGCTGGGCAATATCTGAATATCAGGCGGCAAACGCTGCCGGACTTTGCTCATATTCTGTTGTTTCGAACAGTATGACAGACAGTATTACAAGACAGGAATTCTGTGAGTTAGCGGTCAACTTATACAGGAAGCTTACAAACGAGGAGCTTATTACTCCTGCCGGTTCGCCGTTTACCGATACGGATAACGTTGCGGTTTCTCAGGCATATTGCTATGGTCTTGTTTCCGGTACGGACACCGATAAGTTTACGCCGGACAGACTTGTTACAAGAGAGGAAATGGCAAAAATGCTGGTAAGCACTCTTACTGCAAGCGAGGTAAACTTTGACTTATCGGACGGTGTTTCGGATTCGTATGTCATTGACGAATTTTCGGACAGTGAAACTGTGAGCGAGTGGGCAAAAACCTCGGTTATTACAACATTAAAATATTCATTAATGAACGGTGTTACGGATGAATATTTTGCGCCGACCGGCGCAACTACACGTGAGCAGGCAATTGCCAGCGTAAACCGTTCATATGAGAAGTTTAAGGAGGATGATGGATATACATTAGCAATTCCGGTAATCGTTCTTCCGACAGCAAATTCAGAAATTGAAGCGGGTGAGTTCAATGTTTCATGGACAGCAACTCCGGGCGCTTCAAAGTATGTATACATAATTAAGGATGAAGACGGCGAAGCTGTTGAGAAATTCGAAACAGAAGATACGTCGGCGGATATAGAATCAGGAAAACTTAAGGGCAATAAAAACTATTCAATTATAGTAGGCGCAATTCTCGCCGATGGTTCGGAATGTTACAGCCTGCCCGTTGATTTTAAGTATAAGTCGAAGTCCTCAAAAAATTCAGACAGCAGCGTTTATGTGGCTGAAACAGAAATGGGACAGAAGCTTATTGACACAGCAGCAGAATACCTCGGTGTACCGTATGTATGGGGCGGTACATCACCGTCAGGATTTGATTGTTCCGGATTCGTGCAGTATGTTTGTAAGCAGAACGGAATTTCAATCAAGCGTGTAGCGGATGACCAGCTGCATAGCAGCGGTACATATGTATCAAAGAAAGATCTTCAGGCGGGAGATTTAGTATTCTTCGGTTCGGGAGATTACGCTACTCATGTAGGTATGTATGTCGGCGATGGTATGATGATTCACGCTCCGTCAAGCGGAAAGAATATTATGTACACATCAATTGAGTCGGATTATTACTCTTCACGTTATATCGGTGCTAAGAGAGTTTATTAATAGAATTTCCCGGAACAGAATGTACTGTTTCGGGAAATTTTTTATGTGAACCCACAGCTTTGCCGTAGGCTCTAAGCATTTCCTACACAATTCTCGGATTGTAATGCTTAAGAATTGTGTTAAGCTGAACAAGGAAACCGATGAACTGCGGTCCTGCCATAAGCTGGCCGAAAAAGGGCTTGCCGTAGTCAAAGATTCCGTTGGCAATTTCACGTATGCGGCTGCGTTCACAAAGGGCAAGCAAAGGTGAATTGCTGTCGTCGGCTATTGCCGAAAGCTTTTTCTTTACATCGCTCTCATAGATAGGATTGTGTGTTTTCGGATACGGCGATTTTTTCCTTAACCGCACATCCTCCGGCAGAATGCCCTTTGCTGCTTCTCTTAAAACGTTCTTTGAAACATTATTCTTATTTTTCATTTCCCAAGGAATGTTCCATACATATTCCACAAGTCTGTGGTCGCAGAACGGAACTCTTACCTCCAGTCCGCTTGCCATGCTCATTCTGTCCTTGCGGTCAAGCAGGTTTGTCATGAACTGCATTATATTCAGATATGCAATTTCACGTCTGCGCGCTTCTTCATTTGTGTCCCCGTCAAAGCGCGGTGCGTCGGAAACCAATTCCTCATAGCGTTCACGTGAGTATGAGCCTATATTAAGGGTATCCCTTACCTTATCCTTTAGAATGTATTCCCGCATTGACAGGTCGTAGCACCAAGGAAAAGAACGGGACACAAAAGCGCGCTCATCCCTGAACCACGGATAACCGCCGAAGATTTCGTCGGAGCATTCGCCGGACAGTATAACAGTGTGGTTTTTCTTAATCTCACGGCAGAAGTAGAGCAGTGAGGAATCACAGTCCGCCATTCCCGGCAAATCCTTTACAAGCGCGGCCTCATCAAGCAGCTCTGTGAGAACAGAATTGGGACACGAAAGATAGGTGTGGTTGGTATTAAACGCACCGCTCATTTTCGGAACCCATTGAGTATCACTGTCCGGCTGGAAGGATGAAGGATGGAAATACTTGTCGTTGCCCTCGTAATCAAATGAATATGTGTCAAGCTGTCTGCCGTCCTTCTTGAACTCATTCGCGGCAATTGCGGTAATGATGCTTGAGTCAAGACCCCCCGAAAGCAGCGTTCCGATAGGAACATCGGATACAAGCTGACGCTTAACCGCATCAATGACGAGCGAACGAACGTGCTCTATTGTGTCCCCATAGCTGTCTGTATGTGCCATGCTTTTCAGGGAATAGTATTTCTTTTTCAAAATACCGAGCCTGCCGACTGTCATAAATTCGCCGGGACACAATTCATATATATCCTTGAAAACTCCGCAGCCCTGCGTGCGTGCGGGTGAGATTGCAAACAGCTCGCAGAGTCCGGAGCGGTCCAGCTTAGGCGTAACGCCGGGGTATTTGAATAAAGCCTTTATTTCCGAAGCGAATACAATGGCTCCGTCCGGAGCAGAGGTATAGAACAGCGGCTTAACTCCGAAACGGTCGCGGCAGAGAAAGACCCTTTGGCGCATGGTATCATATACCGCAAAGGCATAGATTCCGTTCAAATAATCCGCGCAGGCTTTACCGTAATGTATATATGTATAGAGAACAATCTCGGTATCGGAGGCGGTCATAAAGGTATAGCCAAAGCCTTCAAGCTTTTTCTTAAGCTCCGGCGCATTGTAAAGCTCGCCGTTGTATGTAATAATAAAATCATACCCTTGTTCAGTGCGCTTCATCGGCTGCCTGCCGCCTTCTATGTCAATAACCGCAAGCCGTCTGTGCGAGAAAGCAGCGTGTTCGCCAAGCCATACTCCCTGCGCGTCCGGCCCGCGGTGACGCTGAATATATGCCATGTCCGAAGCGACCGCATGACAGCGTTCCGGTGAAGTTTTAAGATAATTGTCTTTGAAATTGATAAATCCGCTTATAGAGCACATAATATTGAACCTCCTTTATGATATTTATATAATATGCTGTATAAGTAACGTCTGTTACTGTTATAATTTTTTTCATTTTCAAAAAATTTCTCTTGCAAAATTGATTGTTGTGTAGTATAATAAAATAGATTATTTATTTTGTAGATGAGGAGCTTACATATGCAGTACTGCAAAAATTGCGGCAGGCAATTAAAGGAAGGCACACGCTTCTGTGACCGCTGCGGAACCTCAGTGAGGCAAAGCGGCAACAGTGAGGTGGCAAAAAAACAAAAACAGATTGAAAAGCTTCAGAGGGAAAGACTTGAAAGAAAGAAGCGTCAGGAGGAGCTTGACGCGATAGAAAAAAGAAAGAAGGCGCGCAGACAGGAAAAGCGCAGAAAGCAGAATAAAGTTCTCATATTAATTGCGGCATGCGCGGCAGTGATAGTTGTTGTGGCGGTGATTTCATTTATAGCGACAACTATGACAAGCAAGGACGAGCTGTGGAAAAATAATGTCCCTATCGGAGGACTAAGCTCGGATGCACTTCCGACAATGCAGCCTTCGGTAACTGCGGAGCCGGCGACCGAGCCGCCGCGGTCAGAGAAGGACAACTATTCGGTTTATGAGCTTTCGAACGGCGTGCGTTTTTCATCTCCGAAGAGCTTTACCGAGGAAACTCCTGAGGATGGTGAGGAACTGAGATTCCTTGATGACAATGGGGCGGAAATCAGGGTTTATATGATTGAGTACCCCGGCGGCACTGTGGAATCTCTGATGAAACGATTTGCAGATTCGGAAGTCGGAAAGGTTAATTCCTCCCTTGCAGGCAGTGACTGGTACTTGATTACAATACAGGATGATGATATTATAAAGCATCGTAAGTATATAATTGACAGAGAAAATGACCTTTCCGTTTACTATGATTTTGAGTTTGACAGCTCGCTTCCGGCAGCGGATGAGTATGAGGATAACATGGATTACATGAGTGAAAATTTCACACTACCGAAGGCAAATAAGGCTGACGATGAAAGAGAATGACGCGGCAGCCAGACAAAGAATTACAGTAGATTTCCATGAGTGACGGCGGACAGTCTTGATGGACTGTCCGTTTTTGCTTGTCCGTTCCATGTATGAACGGACTATTCTCTCCGCTTCTTCGACAGCCTTGCTCTGGGGCAGTGTACAGCTGTTCTTCAATACGATTATTGCCTCGCTTATATACGGTGATTCGAGTTTATTTAATATTACAACCTTATGGGAATTTTCCTTCATTAATTTTTACCTCCGTTTCTGTTATAATACAATTATTGCCGATTTTGTTAAGATTATACCCGTAACAAACGTGTTATCTGTGAAATATTTATGTAATATTTCTGTAATAAAGGGGTTGACATTGTAACAGAAATGTAGTATAATAGGAGAGAATTAAGGAATCACTGATTAATTATAGTTCGTAGTGAACGCAGTCAGATTTTTCGTCAGATTATGCAAAAAGCTCGAAGGCATACTTGCGTATGTCGAGAGATTTTTGTATGATATGACGGAAAATATGCAAGTTCAATGCGTGCTAAGCCATTAGGCGTTAATTAATCAGTGGTTCCTTAAGAAAGGAAGATATGTAAATGGATATAAAGGAAATAAATGAAACACAGGACAGCATGGCGATTGACCGTCAGATAAGGAAGCGTCAGCTGGAGCAGATTAAGCATAAGCGTGAGCAGCATCGCCGACGCAGGCTCAGACATAAAATTATTACGGTATTTACGGCGGCGGCTGTATTTACCGGCTCAGCCGGCTGGGTATATACGGCAAGCGCAAAGGAGGTAACAATAACAGAAATAAACGAGTTTGCCGGAATAAATCAGTCTGTTGTTGTTAAGACAAGGGTAGGAAATGTAGCGGAGCTTCTCAGCGAGGAGGGCATGACTGTAAGCGATGCGGATAAGCTTAACGTATCGCCGGAGGCGGAAATAGACGATGGTCATGAAATCATTGTAAAAAGAGGCAAGCAGGTTACAATAAAGACAGTCGAAGGAGAAACCGTAGCAAACGTGACGAGTGCCGATGCGGAGAGCGCGCTTGAGGAGGCGGGCTATCAGACAGGCGCCGCCGATGAAATTACCAAAGAGGGAGATGTAATTTCTGTTGTAACGGTGGATGAAAAAACAGAGGAAACAGCGGTTCCCGTTGACTTTGACACAATTTATACAGAGGATGCGTCACTTGCCAAAGGTGAAACAAAGGTTGTTCAGGCGGGAGTTCAGGGAGAGAAGCTTATTACTCAGCACGTAGTTTACCGCGACGGTACGGAGGTATCGCGCGAAACGCTCAGCGAGGAGATCACTGATGAGCCGGTACAGCAGATTATTGCGAAGGGAACAAAGATTACAGCAACGCCTGAGCCGTCAAAGAGTGTAACTGCTCCGGCAGCAAAGGGGTCTGGCTTTTCAAGCGATACCGGCAGTACGATTAACGGCATGAAGTACAGGAAAAAAATCACGATGCAGGCAACTGCATATTCGACTTCTCCGTCGGAGAACGGCGGATACGCCGTATCTGCAAAAGGTAATCCGTTAAAGCACGGAATTGTTGCGGTAGATCCGAATGTAATACCGTTGGGTTCTAAAGTGTATGTTGAAAGCACGGACGGAAGCTGGGTATACGGCGTCGCAAGCGCAGAGGATACCGGCGGAGCAATCAAGGGTAATAGGATAGATCTTTGCTATGAGGGTTCGGCTGCATCGGTAAATACGTTCGGCAGAAGAACGTGCAATGTGTACATATTGGAATAAGTTTTATTTGAAGTGAAAATTGCCTTTTAAGCCTGTTGATAAGGGCTTTGAAGGCAATTTTTTTTGATTGGGATATTGACGAAAAAGAAAATATCGTGTATAATAATATTAAGGAACCACTGATTAATTAACGCCTAACGGCTTAGCACGCATTGAA
>JAUNPN010000099.1 GCA_030536655.1 bacterium
GGCGGCTCAGGCGGCGGAGGCGGCGGAAACCGCGGAGGCTCCTTAAGCGGAACAGTGACAAGCAATACACAGACGGGAACAGCAATGGGTAACTTCGACGTTTCATCACCGGAAACAACAAACAGCAACGGCGGTGTTGTTACCGCTGTGCCGGAAACATTGATTCCTCAGCCGGATGTGGATTACTTCACACAGGGAACAGGAAAAATCGGAGGCTTCAGCGATATTTCAAATGTTGTCTGGGCACAGAAGGCAATCGTAGCAATGAGTGCGGTTGGAATTATTAACGGAAAATCAGAGACACAGTTCTGTCCGGATGATAACATTACAAGAGCCGAGTTTGTAAAGCTCCTGATTGGAATGTTAAAGTATGCGGGCAAGATTGATATCGGCGGAGCGGAATGCAGCTTCAATGATGTTGCTGCGGATGCATGGTATTATGAAGCTGTTGCGGCGGCAGTCAGCAACGGAATTGTAACCGGTATGTCTGAAACAGAGTTTGCTCCGGACGCAAATATCACGCGTCAGGATATGGCGGTTATGTTAAGCCGTGCCGTAAAAGCTGCAAAGCTTGCAACGGCAGATGGAGCAGAGCTTATCTTTAATGATGAAGCGGAAATTGCCGGTTATGCGGCAGACGCTGTAAATCAGATGACAAAGGCAGGAATTATCAATGGATTTGAGGACGGCTGCTTCTTACCGGAGGCGAATGCGACAAGGGCACAGGCGGCGGTTATGCTGTATCGTTTGGCAGGAGGAGAATAATGGTCAGATTAAAGAAATTATTTAGCGTTATAATAACGCTGTCTATGTTGGCTGCACTGCTTGTGCAGCCGGCACAGGCGGCACTTGGAATCAATCACGAGCTTGAGGTCAGCGTTGTGGCTGCCCTCGGTATCGTACCGGGCTATCCGTCTAATTACAGCGCACAGGAACCTGTTAAGCAGTCGGATTTTATAAAATATGCGTATGCGGCAGTCGGAGTAGACATAGACAATGCGGATAGTATGGCGGCAAATTTTGGAATGGACGGAGCCTCGGACATTACAGTTGACCGGGCGGAAAGAGTGATTTTTGCAGTCAGCGATTATGATAAGGTTATGGGCGCGATTGAAGCAAATATACATTCAAGCGCACAGAAGCTTGGTCTTTTAAACGGCGTAAGCAATGCGATTCCTGATGCTGTTGTAAATATGGAAATGGCATCGGTTATGCTGTATAATATGCTTGAACTTAGCGCGATTAAGATAGAAAACAATTCTTACTTCTTCGGTGATAAAACGATTATGGAGGATAAGCTCAATGTCTACTATGAAAAAGGAGTTGTGACGTCAACCAATCAGACAGGACTCGAGGGATATAGCAATACCTCGGCGAATGATGTAAGAATAGACGATGAGGTATATAATGTAGGAAATACATCGGCACAGCTTTTGTTCGGCAGGTATGTAAAATTCTATTATAAAGAGGATAAGTCATCGGGCGAGTACGTTTTGAAGTGGATAGAATGCGATAATTCAAGAAATACGATCGAGATTATTTACGGCTGTGATATAACATCGGCATCAAGAGATATAATCCACTATGATTCAAACACAGGTTCAAATAAGAGTGCAAGGCTTGAATCAGATGCGGATATTATTTATAACGGAAGCCGTTCGGATAATGTCACGATAGATGCAGTGCGTTCACTTACCTGTGAGGTAACCTTGATTGACAATGACGGTTCAGGCAAGTATGATGTAGCGATTATAAAGGATTATACTTATTATTATGTAGACGCCTTTTCGTCATCAACATTGATTGTGAATGATTATCAGTCAAAGCAGACCTTGGATTTAGATGAAAATAATTATACATCACTTCAGATTTATAAGGATGGAATAAAGGCATCGGTTTCTGATATTGTACAGGGACAGGTGCTTGCTGCGGCAGTCAGTGAGGACGGCAGTATTGCAGCCGTTGAAATTCTTTCCGGCTCAGTAAGCGGAGAAATAACAGCATACAATACAGACAGCATTGCCATCGGCGGAGTGGAATATGATATTTCACCGGCATATGCGGGCGACCGACTCAAATCAGGCCGCAGCGGAACCTTCTATTTTGATAAGCTTGGAAAGGTTGTAAGATGTACTGCACTTAAGGCTCAGACTTCAAAGTACGGCTATTTGATGAATTTCTATTCCAAGACGGACGGTAACGGCAGCTTTTTTGCAAGAATGCTTACGGCAGATGGAAATGTAATTGATATTCCGGTAAATGACAAGATAAGCTATAACAATACGAAGTCATCGTCAGGAGATGTCATGAGGATTTTGAATGCAGGAGGCAGCTGTGAACAGCTTATTACTTATTCGGTAAACGGAGATAACAGCATTACTCAGATTAAGACAGCAGACACTAATTATATTGGTGTTGATGAGGAAAATATTGATAAGTTTACGCTTAACTATACCGGTACAGGCAGGTACAGAAAGAACAATATGTGTTTTAACTCGAAGTATCTGATTGACTCTACAACACCGATTTTCATCGTTCCGTATGACGGGGAGCGTGATGAATATACTGTTAAAAATTCATCGTATCTTACAAATAACTACATATATAATATATCCGTTTATGATATAGATGAGTTTATGTACGGTTCTGCGATTGTGCTTAAGGAAAACTTAATTGAACCGGAAAACCTGCGTAATAAGCGTCCGCTTATTGTGACATCAGTTCTTTCGGGTGTAAATGAAGATAATGAGGAAACCTTAATTGTTAAGGGCTTCCAGAATGGTTCGTCTGTAACATATACTCTTGCAAATGATGAGATTAATGATAACCGCGGACAGCTTGCGGCAAAGGATCTTGTCAAGGGCGATGTAATTATGTTCGGAACTAACTCAAAGGATGAAATCAATACAATACAGCTGATGTACAGAGCTTCATCAAAAAGGCTCAGCATTGCATCAGGCACATCATCAACAGATACCTACTGGGAAGGCGGTACGGCAGTATTCCCGGATTTATGGGTGAGCTGCGGCAGTGTGGTCAATCGTAACAGTGAGCTGATTATGGTTGATGACGATGGTGATGACACTAAGGCTTCAAAATCCCCTCATGTGTTGGGAAATGCGGTAACTTACCTTTATGAGGACAATAATTTGTCCGTGTCAAATAAGAATGAAATAGCAGTCGGTGATACTGTATATGTTCATGAGTATCAGGGTAGAGTACAGGATGTTCTTATAGTAAGAGATTAAGGAACCACTGATTAATTAACGCCTAACGGCTTAGTACGCATTGAACTTGCATATTTTCCGTCATATCATACAAAAATCTCTCGATATACGCGAGTATGCCTTCGATCTTTTTATATAATCTGACGAAAAATCTGACTGTGTTCACTGCGTACTATATTTAATCAGTGCTTCCTTAAGCAAACTCATGCCCTTTTAAGGAATGCATGAATGCGCTCCTTAAAAGGGCGTTTTTGACAAATAACCTGATAAGCTGCAAGAATGGAGAATAATGAATGATAGAAAAGAATACAAGAGAGCCGTTTATTAATATATGGTTCGGAAATTTCTATAAGCCTGCCTTTGATGATAAGGAGTTTGTCAAAGCAGGAATAAAAATGCTCAGAGAAATGGGTTTTAATGGAATACAGCTGGATTCAAAGGCATGGGAGGATTTTCGTGAGCGATTTAACAACGGAGAAGCAAGCGATTATGTGGCGCAGCAGGAATATATGATGGAGCAGTGCGGTGAGAATGGAATAGGATATAATTTTATGTCACTGTATCTGTGTGCGGATAATCTTTATCCAAATATTCGTTTTTCACCTCCGATTTTCGGTGAGTCGGTAGTAAATCCGGACGGCAGTGACGGAAGATGGTATCGTTACTGGTCTGATAAGGCAAAGGATTCAATGACAGAGCATCTGAAGGGTTTGTTCAAGACCTATGGCGATGGTGTTTCAAGAGCAGAGATAAACGGCAGAGAGGTTATGCCGACCTGCACGATGTGGGATCCTATTGTTGCTCCGAGCTTTGACGAAGATGGGCGCGCGCGTTACCTGGGCTGGCTTGAAAAGAATTACGGCAGCATTGATAAGCTAAATAGTGCTTATCATACAGAGTTTGAGAGCTTTTCGGAGCTTAATAAGGAGGATTATTGGTTTACCTGTAAGTATAATTCTCTTTATACTAAAGAAGAGCTTGACAAACGCAGTCCGAAAGCCTTGCTGTGGGCAGATAATATGAAGTGGCGTATCCATGAATTATGTGAATATTTCAAGGATATGAATGAGCGCATACATAAATTGGATGAAAGAATTTACACAATGCCGGATATGGCACAGTGGAGTTATTTTCTGAATATTGACGCGACACAGCTTTCAAATGTAGGACTTTCGGATTTATGGGACACATCGAACAGAGGTCTGGATATTTATAAGCTTTCAAAGTATGTAGATTGCTGTAATTTTACAGCTGTTCCGATTACTCCTTACGGTGACCCGGACGCGTATGTACTTGCTGCGCAGCACAGTATGATGCGTGCAATGAATAAGGGACGCGAGTTCATGGGCGGAGTATACTACGGACGTTTCTTATATAACAATATATATGAATTCCTGACGCCGGCGGAGATTATCGGTTCAATTACCGCATCAGGAGCAAGCGGATACAACTCATACGGTATGTGCGGACTTGATGACGGCGGCGTACTTCACCGTATGGATAAAGGCTTCAATAAATCTCTTTCAATCGGAAATGAATGGGCAAAAAAGGTTATTCCTATTATAAAGGGTGAACGGAAATGTCCGGTAGCAATTTTATTCCCATCAGCAATGTCGGCATATGAGCCTATGGGAGTTGAGGGGAACAAGGAACGCAGATATGATTTGCTCGGCTATTATAAAATGTGCAGTGATGCAGGCTTTGGCTGTGATATTATTTCTGCTGATATGATTGCAGAGGGTGTATTAAAGAATTATAAAGCTTTGATTATTCCGGAAAATGACTGTTATTTTTTGGATAATAACAGCGCGGCTGAGGAGGAGGTTCGTGTCTGGGTAAATGACGGCGGTGTGGTTATTCATTCACCTATGGACGGACTTGTTGAAAACTGCTTCGGAATAAAAGGAATATATCATGATAAAGACGCGTTTGAATATGTTGAAAAGGGTCTTGCACAGAGTGATTTGTTTGTTTCTTACGAGGGTGAGAGTATAGCAAAATATTTGACCGACGGTGCAAATGCGGCCGCTAAAAACAAGATAGGAAAAGGTGCGGTGTATTCTATGGGATTTGCATATGGCTACAGCTTCAGTGCTAAGATTGCACCTCATGTACCGCTTAATCAGAAGAATAACGAGCTGTACCCTGTGCCGTTGATGAAAAATAATATTGTTGCGGATATTTTAAGAAATGAAAATATAGAACACAGTGATTTTTGCGGAACAAACATTGAAACGGCAGAATTTGATAACTGCATTATCGCGGTAAATCATACATCACATCCATTGGTTTTGACAGAAAAAGGAGAAAAGATATTTCAGTATGCAGTTGACGGTACAACACTTATGCCGAGAAGTGCTGTGCTGATTATGAAATAGAAGGGAGCCGAGGTTTATGGATAAGATATATAAAATAACTCTGGCAGGTATTGCTGTGACGTCAGCGATTGCTTGTCTGGCGGCAAAGGTTCTGTCCGCGGAAAGTGAGGTAAAACCGATTATTACTAATAATGAAATAAATGAAACAAGGTTTTTTCCGAACGCAAATGCTGCGCCTTATGATGAAGCGGTATATTGCGTAAAAACGCAGTTCCCTGACAGAGCAGAACGACTCATCAATTCGGACGAGATATATCATTATATAAATGAAGATGCCCGGATAGATAATCTGACGGAAAATATGTCGATATATGATGGCAGACTGATAAAAAAGGAATAGAGGAGAATAATATGGAAACAACAGCATATTTATTTACACATTTTAAAGGTGTTCAGCAGACGGCGGACGACGAGCAGGTATACTTTGCCGTATCAAAGGACGGATATAAGTGGAAAAATCTGAACGGCGGAAAACCGGTATTAAGAAGCGTACTTGGTGAGGGCGGAGTCAGAGATCCGCATATAATGCGTTCGCATGACGGGAAAAAGTTTTATATGATTGCTACAGACTTATACGTATATGGTAAGTGGACAGAATCTAAGGAGGGCTGGTACAGGTGTCAGCGTGAAGGTTCGAAATCAATCATGATATGGGAATCGGAGGACCTTGTTCATTGGAGCGAACAGAGAATGGTTCAGGTTGCGGCTGATGACGCTGCTTGTGCATGGGCACCGGAATGTATATGGGATAACAAGGCACAGGATTATTTTGTATATTGGTCATCAAGAAACGCTTTTGACGGATTCGAGAAGCAAAGGGTTTACTGTGCTCATACAAAGGATTTCAAGAGTTTTTCAAAGCCGAAAATATATATAGAGCGTGAGTTCAGTGTTATTGATACTTCAATGATATATGCTGATGGTAAGTATTACCGATTGACAAAGAACCATGATGAGAAATCAATTTTCCTGGAGGTATCGGATTCTACAGAGGGCGAATTTACTGAGATTGAAACCTTCTCAATGAGGGGCGTGACCGGTTATGAAGGTCCTACGGCTTATAAAATGAATGGTGAGAATCGCTGGTGTATACTGATGGACGCCTTCGATACTGACGAGGGCTATCGGCCGTTTTTGACAAAGGATTTATCAGTTGGATATACTGTAGAGCAGGAAGGCTTTGAAACACCGGATTTGTTCAGGCATGGTACGGTTATGCCGATTACCAATGAGGAATATATCAGATTGGTTGAAGCATATGGAATTGATGAATAATTAATCAGTGTTTCCTTAATGAATACAGCCTGCAGTTGCTTGAACGGCACTGTAGGTTGTATTTTTAAATGCGGCATTTTGGCAAAATGCCGAAAAATAATTTTCTGAATAAAAAATATTCACAATTTATAGTCAAGTATGTTATAATAAAGGCAAGCTCTAATAATTCAGAGAGGAGTAAAAGCATGAGAAAAATATTCAGTATAGTTTTGAGTCTGGCGATAATAACGTCAAATATTGCTTTTGTGAACGCTGAAAATACTGTTGCCCGCAGTGCGTCAGATGCCGATAACCAATCGGCGGTAGAAGAAGCAAGGGCATATCTTGAACAGGGTATAAGCGTTACGGATTCAATCAGTGATTACACAGCCTCAAACGGAGTTACAGTTTCTATACGGTGGACTGCTATTTATGACAATACTATAGCTGACGAAAAGGGTAAATATCTCGATACTACATATATGAAGGCAGACGGAAGAATTATACGTCCGAAATGGTATGAGGGAGAAAAAAGATTGAAATGTAATGCGGAGATAAGCGCAGGAAGCGTAAATGATACCATGGAGAATATAAACGTGACCGTAGCTCCGCCGGCAGCTCCGGATTTTGATGCGGCTTCCTTATCAAACTATATTGATATAGGCGATGCCGAAAGTGAGAGTGCGGGTTTTGAATGTGTTCGGGATAACGGAATACAGACAAATGTGGTTGATGACGTAACGCATACATACAGAACGCTTAATAGAAAAGGGGCGATGGCTCTTACAATGAAGTGTGAGCCTGAAAAGACAAATTACCTTACTGTAAAGCTTTGGGGAAATGATACGGGAAACACAATGCTTTGGCTCTGTGATCCGGTTACGGGCAATATGAATCTCAAGAATGACAAACAGCCTACAAGAACCGGAGATGTTGATCGGTCTGATTGGGTCGAGCTGAACTGCCTGAATGAAGAACCGCAGTATAATGGAGGTTTTATATATTCTACATATATGATACCGGAAATCTACACAAGAGGTAAGGAATATGTATCACTCAGATTATATTCCACAGGAGGAAATGCAGATTATTCAAGCGTTTCAATCAAAGAACAGACAAATCCAAGCCGAGGAATATATGCTGCATATATGACTCAAAATTCAAATTTTGATCCGTCGGAGTTTGAGGCTGTAACCGGAAAGCTTGCGGAAACGGCTGACGCTTCGGCAAAATCATATAACGAGCAAAAGAGTATGGCATATAATTATGCAAGGAGTGCAATAGAAACCTTTAAATCATGGCAGATATACGGTCAGGACAACTATCCGACATATATGGAGGGAATGGTTACACGAAGGGTTGATTGGAAAAATAAAAATCTGACGGACGAAGATTGGAAAAATGTATATTACCAGACAAATGGAATGCTGGCACAAAATATGACGCCACTGAATATGTATGAGATTTTTGCGGTTGCGTACAACAATGCCGGAAAACTGGGATATAATTCAGCGGATAAGGAAGAACTGCTTGCCAGAATAGTTGCGGGAATAGATTTTCTCGTGAGGGCGCAGGGTGCTGACGGCGGATTTTTCAGCAAGAGCGGCTGGATAGGCGGGCCGGAAAGGGGTACTGCGGGAGGAAATAATCTGACAGGCTTTGGATTACGCAGTGTTGCCGCGGCAATGATTGATATGTATGATGAAGCTGAAAAATCCGGTCTTATGGACGAGAAAATTGATTCTGACGCAGACGGAAAGCTTGATAAGACGAGAAAAGCCGCATGGGAGCAGATGGCAGCCAATGCAAGAGATTATCTTGTTTCGCTTGGAGGAGGGGGACACGCTCCGAATCAGGATATGGCTGATATTATAGCCGCACTTAGGTTTGAAAAGTCTCTTCAGATTATGAAAAGTTCGTTGGCATGGACGGCTCAGAATAAGGAATATGAAATAGAAAATCAGCTGGATATGGCTCTCGGATTTAAGCCAAGCCTTGCATGTTCAAGCTATTGGGTGTCGCCGAAGGGACTTATCCTTGAAAACTTCGGTTCAATCCAAGGCGGCTACTCAGGTGATTACGGTACAGAGGCATTGGAAGAGATGTCCCAGCTTGTTGAATTTGCGGAGAAATATCTTACGGCTGATAAAGCAAAAAAATATACAGAGCGTATGGAAAACGCATATAAGGCTATTGATAATTTTATGTTTACGGCAAATTCAGAGGCTGACAGCAAGCCGAGGCTGTATGCGGAGGGAATTGTAGGTTACAGATGGGCGCATTATCCCGGTTCGGAACGCTATGTCCTTGATTTCTATAATGCTGTTTCAAAGAAAAATAAGACTGCATTAAAGACCTTTGACTATTTCTTCAAGCATAATAAGCTGGAGCTTGATAAGGATATATATTATCCATCCAACGCTCATTTTGAGGATAATGCGCTTGCGGTATTGAAGCTCTGGCTGAATTTTGACGGTATAGTATCTGCGTTGAATACGGAGAATATCGGTAAATATGAATATCTCATGGAAAATGACAGTGTAGATAAATATGCATGGGCTGACGAGATGGCTCGTGATGTTGTGATTAAGAACGGAGAGGACAAAATATATATTGCGCTTAATTGGAGGAATCCTATACATACCGCCAAGTACAATACGGCTCAGTCGCAGAATATTCAGAAGGGTATGATGAACAATCTTGCGCGTGTGCATCATAAAACAGACAGATATGACAAATACGGATATGCGAAGATAAACACAGAAGGCTGGAATGTACGAAACGAGTTGAGGGATAATTGGCAGCTATTTGCCAATCATTATGCGGAAGCGTTTATGTATATGGATTACGGCGAATATAAGATTATAATGAACAGCAATAATCTTATGGGAAATGAAAATGATATTTCTTATTCTATTCCGTGGAAGGAGCTTGAGCTTGAGGAAGGCGCGTATACGGATCTGGTAAGCGGAAAAGCCTATTACTTTGGTAAAAGAGTAAGCGGAGCGGAAGACGGAACTTCGGTAAAGGTTCCGCCGGCGACAACTATGGTTTTGTATAAGGCAGATGAGATAAAGCCGACAGCAACTCCGACAGTACCCCCGACAGCTAAGCCGACAGCAACTCCGACTGTACCCCCGACAGTTAAACCGGAGATAACGGAAGAACCGCAAAAGGATGATATTGTTGTCAGTTATGATAATGAGAAAGTGACTATAGCATTAAACGATGAAAACAGAAATGAAGAAGTATTTGTATATGCGGCAGAGTATAACAGTGACGGCGCGCTTGTGAAGCTGCATATGGAAGGTAAAATGATTACCGGTATGGATAAAATTGAATTTAAATATCAAAGAGAAACAGAAGATAACAAAGTCAGGATATTTATATGGAACAGTATGCAGGAGCCGCTTTGTGAGAGCAGGGAGTACCGGATTTCATAGAAAAAATGCGGTATATTGTTTTATTTTTAAATATTGATAATTATAAAAGAGTAATTTTGTGAAAAATCGAAGAAAAACGTTCAAAATTCTATCTTTACAAAGGCAAATCCGAATGTTAAAATATAGACATCGAGAGGTTGAATTGCGGACCATGGATTGGAAAATGAAGTGGTAATAGTACCGATCGGAATTATACATTTATACATTCACGAGGAAGGGAGGCGGAATGTCTCCTTTCAGCGAACCTATATGCACGGACGTGCATTTTATATAGTAATATAAAAAAAGGAGATATTTATTATGAACAATGTATTTCAAAAGAAAATCATGCCAACAATGACAGCGTTGAGCATTATTGCCGGAAGTATGGCAGCAACAGCAATTCCGGCAGGCGCAGCGGAGGGTATTCCGGAGGGTGCAAAGTCGGTTCATGAGCTTTTAAGCAATTCAGAATCAGTACGTGAGCTGATTGTTGACGCTGAGGGAACGACAAGAACAGCGGCAGCATCAAATAAGAATGACAGTATTTATTACATCGGTGATTATACGCTGTCACACATTGACAGTATTGAAGCAAGCTTATCATTGACCGATAGAGATACCGATACCGGAATAGTTCCTGCGCAGGTAAAGTTTGCGTATATGAATATTGAAGACGGCGTTGAGGTTGATGCGGAGTATATATCAGCAAACAGCAAGACAATACGTGATACAAGCCACAGAATAGGAACAATATCGGGAACAACAAAATATGATGAGCCTCAGACCGGCGGTGAAGCCGAACTGAGCGAAGAGGGAACAGCTGATGGTGAAGTAACGACGGACCCGGAGGCAACAGCAGCTCCTAAGACAGAGGCTGACTACCTTGGTGCAGTATATACGATAAACAAGGACGGAGTTACGGTAGATGCTGATGCTTATGCGGCATTCCCGGGCGGTACGGCGACTGTTGACGCTGAAACCAGCGAGGCATTAAAGACAGATAAGGCCGAACCAGTGCATTTGTTTGTATACGCAACAGCCCAGAAGGGCAGAGCTGTAATGGATTATATTAAGATAAATGAACGTGAGCTTGAAGGTGCTGCTCCGATGCCGGAGGGAGCGAAGGAAGTTGCCTCATTATTGACAAATGCAGCAGGAACACGTCAGATTATAATGGACTCTGAAGGCGGCAAAAAAGCGGCAGGTTCAGCAAATAATAACAATACAATCTATTATCTCGGGGATTATGACCTTGCTCAGACAGAAAAGATTGAAGTAAGAGCATCGTTTATAGACAGAGTGGATGCAGATAATAACACAATTCCGTCACAGCTGAGATTTGCATACATGGAGATTGAGGACGGAGATGTTGTTGATGCGGATTATCTTGAAAATAACAGTGCAGAGATAAGAGATAGAAACAAGAGAATGGTTGCATCGGTGGCAGGTACAACAGTACTTGATAAGGGAGCTGATAAGAACAGTGCCGAGGATTATGCCGGAGCGGTTTATACAATCAGCAAAGATGCAGTTACAGTAGACGCAGACGGTTATGCAAAGTTCCCGGGCGGTACAGCAGCAGTAGCAGAGGGCAGTCAGGCATTGACAGAGCGCGGACATAACACAGTTCATCTTTTTATGTATTCACAGGCAAGCAATAAGGGAAGAGTTGTAACAGATTATGTAAAGGTTTACAGCAATGAAACAGTTGTTACACCGACACCGGACAATGGCGGTTCGGCATCTATGCCGGAGGGTGCAAAGGACGTAGCTTCTTTATTGACAAACGCAGCAGGAACACGTCAGATTATAATGGACTCGGCAAATACTAAAAAGACAGCCGGTTCAGCAAATAATAACAGCACAATCTATTATCTCGGAGATTATGACCTTGCAGAAACAGGCAAGATTGAAGTAAGAGCATCATTTATAGACAGAGTGGACGCAGATAATAACACAATTCCGTCACAGCTGAGATTTGCATACATGGAGATTGAAGACGGAGATGTTGTTGACGCGGATTATCTTGAAAATAACAGTGCAGAGATAAGAGATAGAAACAAGAGAATGGTTGCATCGGTGGCAGGTACAACAGTACTTGATAAGGGAGCTGATAAGAACAGTGCCGAGGATTATGCCGGAGCGGTTTATACAATCAGCAAGGACGAAGTTACAGTGGACGCAGACGGTTATGCGAAGTTCCCGGGCGGTACAGCAGCAGTAGCAGAAGGTAGCCAGGCATTGACGGAGCGCGGACATAACACAGTTCATCTCTTTATGTATTCACAGGCAAGCAATAAGGGAAGAGTTGTGGCAGATTACGTAAAGGTTTACAGTAATGATGAGCTGGATACAACACCTAAGCCGTCAGACGACCCGACACCGGCAAAGCCGGAAATTGTAATCAGCAGCCTCGTGCAGTCAGATGATAAGACAAGCGTTTCTGTAAACGTTACAAATCCGACAGCTCAGACTGAGGCAGGAGTATTGATTGCAGCTTTATATAACGCAGACAATTCACTTGCTGAAGTTAAGATAGTAGAGAATGGAACTGCTGAATTTACAAAGACCGAAACAGGATATATCAAGGCATTTGTATGGAGCGGTTTATCATGTGAAAGCGGAATGCAGTCATTGGCTGACGCCGCAAGGCTTGAATTAAGTGCAGCGTAATCAGCTTACATAAAAAAAGAATCGGCATCGTTTTTATAACGGTGTCGGTTTTTTACTTATTTTAGTGTAATTATGTTTTTTAGTGTAAGTTTGAAAAAAGAAAAAATCAGATTAAAAACATAGAAATAAAGAAGTGCATA
>JAUNPN010000100.1 GCA_030536655.1 bacterium
GCAAGTTCAATGCGTGCTAAGCCGTTAGGCGTTAATTAATCAGTGGTTCCTTAAAGTAATAATTACATAAAAATGCGCGTTCTGATGGACACGCATTTTTATGATTTTGAGATATGAATAACGGGAGATATAAATATGAAAGTAAAAGATATACTTGAAAAAATTGAAGAATTTGCTCCGCCGGCATTAGCATATTCGTGGGATAACGTTGGATTGCTTGTCGGAGATGCTGAGCGTGAAGTAAAGAAAATTTTAATCACGCTTGATTCGGATTTAAATATAATTGAGGAGGCAGCGGCAAAAGGCTGTGATCTAATTGTTTCACATCATCCTATGTTTTTCAAGGGTGTAAAGAGGATAAGACTTGATGAAACACAAGGTAAGGCTGTGGAGCTTCTGATAAAAAATGATATTTCGGTTATTGCGGCACATACTAATATGGATTGTGCTGAAAACGGAGTAAATGCAGGACTAGCAGAGTTATTTGAGCTTAGCGGTGTGGAGGTATTGGAGGAAAATTCGAGTTTTCCGGGCTGCGGCTTGGGCAGAGTGGGAAACCTTAAAGAGCCGATGACGTTAAGAAAGCTTGGAGAGCTGACAAAAAATGTCCTTGGAATAAGCGGGTTAAGAATAGCGGGCGATGCAGATACCGTTATATCAAAAACGGCGGTTGCGGGAGGCAGCTGCAGCGAGATAATTCCGCTTGCGATTGCAAAGGGGTGTCAGGCGATTATAACGGGCGATATGAAGTACCATGAAACGATTGACGCAGTGAACAGCGGGATTTGTGTTATTGACGCCGGACATTACGGAACGGAGCATCATGTAATCAATATTTTTGAGAAAATATTGAAGCCGCTCGGAGTTGAAACGTTCCGTTCGGAAAATACTGATGTTTTTTCATTTATATGTTGAAAAATAATCCATTTTATGATAAAATAAACATATAAATTATTTCTGAAAGGAAAAAGAAGCTATGAAAAAAATAATGCTGGTTTTCGGAACGCGTCCCGAGGCAATCAAGATGTGTCCGCTTGTCAATGAGCTTAAATCCCGAAAGACCGTTGAAACAATAGTATGTGTAACCGGTCAGCACCGTCAGATGCTTGATCAGGTACTGGAAGCGTTTAATGTAACGCCGGACTATGACCT
The DNA here is from genome assembly GCA_030536655.1 of bacterium. Lineage (GTDB taxonomy): Bacteria > Bacillota > Clostridia > UBA1381 > UBA1381 > UMGS1958. The sequence goes on from JAUNPN010000100.1 coordinate 1,153, forward strand.
TTCGATAATGAAGGAGCGTCAGACATTATTCGATGTTACGACAAATATTTTAAATAAGATTAAGGCGGTGCTTGAGGAGGTTAAGCCGGATGTGGTTTTGGTTCACGGCGATACTTCAACTACCTTTGTTACCGCGCTTGCATGCTTCTATATGCAGATTCCGGTGGGACATGTTGAGGCGGGCTTAAGAACCTACAATATATATTCACCGTATCCTGAGGAGTTTAACCGTCAGGCGGTCGGAATTATTTCACAATATAATTTTGCGCCGACAAACCTTTCAAGGGACAACCTTCTCAGAGAAGGAAAGAACCCGGATACGATATATGTAACAGGAAATACGGCGATTGACGCATTAAAAACTACTGTACGCGCCGACTATACAAACGAGCATCTCGACTGGGCAAAGGACAGCCGCCTTATAATGATTACGGCGCACCGCCGCGAAAACCTCGGTGAGCCTATGAAGCATATGTTTAGGGCAATCCGCAGAATTATTGATGAAAATCCGGATATTAAGGCGATTTATCCTATTCATATGAATCCGGCGGTAAGAGAAATTGCAAATGAAATTCTTGGAGATGAGGACAGAATAAGGATAATTGAACCGCTTGAGGTTCTCGATTTCCATAACTTTCTTTCAAGGAGCTATCTTATCCTTACAGACAGCGGCGGAATTCAGGAGGAAGCGCCTTCGCTCGGAAAGCCGGTTCTTGTAATGAGAGATACAACGGAGCGTCCGGAGGGAATTGCGGCAGGAACCTTAAAGCTTGTCGGAACGGAAGAGGAAAAAATCTATAATACGTTTAAAATGCTTTTAGAGGATAAGGAAGAATATGAGAAGATGAGTAAGGCGTCCAATCCATACGGTGACGGAAGAACCAGTGAAAGAATTGCTGATATTCTTGAAGGCAAAGAGGTCAATTACTAATGGCAGGCAAAGAAGAATGGACAACGGTCATACGTCCTAAAACAGGTATATTTGATTTGAAGCTCGGTGAGGTATGGCAGTACCGCGACCTTATATATATGTTCCTTAAGCGCAACTTTAACAGTGCGTATAAGCAGACGATTTTAGGACCGCTGTGGTTTCTCATAACTCCGCTTATGTCGTCGTCAATGTATACCGTTATTTTCGGGCAAATTGCGGGTATCTCGACGGACGGAGCACCTCAGTTCTTGTTTTACCTTGCCGGAAATACGGCATGGGGATACTTTTCCTCATGCCTGACGTCTACATCGAGTACGTTTACCGGTAATGCCGGTTTGTTCGGAAAGGTGTATTTTCCAAGGCTTGTATCGCCGATTACAACTGTTATTTATGCGCTGCTGTCGTTTTTTATACAAGTGGTGCTTATGCTTGCTGTGATGGGGATATATGCCATAAGAGGAGTATATGTTCAGCCTAATATGCACCTTCTGCTTATTCCGGCATTAATTGCAGAAATGGCACTTATGGGAATGGGGTTTGGTATTATAATATCATCGGTAACGACAAAATACCGTGATTTAAGAATTTTGGTAAGCTTTGGAGTGTCGCTGTGGATGTATGCAACACCGGTTGTATATCCGGTTTCTCAGATACCAGAACATCTCCGTAAAATAATCATGCTGAATCCGATGGCGCCTATTGTGAGTAATTTCCGATATGCGTTTCTCGGCAGCGGAAGCTTTGACTGGTATTATTGGGGCATAAGCTGGATAGTAACAGCTGTGGTGCTGTTTATCGGAATTGTGATATTCAACAGGGTTGAAAAGACGTTTATGGATACGGTGTAATAATTAGGCAAAGTTTGGGAAAAGATAAGCACCGCTTCTCTTTTCCCAAACGCATTGGTGAAAGGAGTTCGGATTATAAGTGACCGGAAACAACAGTGACGCGCCTGTGGTAATCAGAATAAAAGATGTAAAAAAGCAGTATCGTCTTGGTACAATCGGCGGCGGAACGCTCAAGGGCGATTTACAGAGCTGGTGGGCGCGGTTAAGGCATAAGGAGGACCCGAACCTTAAAATCGGGCAGGAGGGTCATGTCCGGAATGAAAAATTCATGGCGCTTGACGGAATAAGCCTTGACGTACATAAGGGTGAAGCAATCGGACTTATAGGCAGCAACGGCGCGGGAAAGTCAACTCTTTTGAAGCTGCTGTCGCGTGTAACTGCTCCGACAGAGGGTACAATAAAGATAAAGGGTAAAATATCAAGTATGCTTGAGGTAGGAACGGGATTTCACGGCGAGCTTACCGGACGCGAAAATATATATCTGAACGGCGCAATTCTGGGAATGTCAAGATCAGAGGTAACTGAAAAGATAGAGGATATTATAGAGTTTTCCGAGTGCCGTCAGTTTATTGATACTCCGGTAAAGAGATATTCTTCGGGAATGTTTGTAAAGCTGGCATTCAGCGTGGCGGCGCACCTCGATAACGATATAATGCTTATGGACGAGGTTCTTGCTGTCGGAGACATGGCGTTTCAGAAAAAGTGTATCGATAAAATGCTTTCCGTAGTGCGTGAGTCGGGAAAGACGATTATATATGTCAGTCATAATATGCAGACAATAAGGCAGCTTTGTTCAAGAGGCGTTGTGCTGCAAAAGGGAAAAATAGTATATGACGGTGAGGTCGAACATGCTATAGGACTGTATTTGAATCAGGCAAAAATGCAAGCTGCGAAATCGTATGAGTTTGACGGCAGCAAGCGGGGGTGGAATTTCCTTACCGAAAAAGTATTGATGGAACGGCTTGATGTGCTTGAAAGGGAGGATATGGTTGTGCGTGACGGTGAAAATCTCCGTTTCAGGCTTAAGTGGACTGCAAAAGAGGATATAAAGGAGCTTCATTTGCGTATGATGATTCATAATAACGACCAGGCGGTTGTTGCGACCGCTGTATGTCCGGCGTTTATGGAATGCCGTAAGGGTGAAGTGTATGAGCGTGATTTTACGATGAATGTTGAAGCGCTGTGTACCGGTACGTATAAGGTGCTGATGGTACTGTATGAATCGGACGAACTGGGCAGCGTTATAGACGCTGACGCAGTATGGCCCGGACTGATATTTGAGCGTGACAAAACATCGGTGCTGGACTGGAAACCAAGGCTTTTCGGAGATGTGGAGCTGCCGGAAATTGAGTGATTGTATTTTGGCAATCTCTAAAAACCTCCCGGCACTTGTCAAACTGCACAACTAATGCCGTCTTTTTCGTTAAAAAAACTTAAAATACACGAGTATTCCTGCGTTTTTTTGCCTTAAATCCGCCATCATTTGTGCAATTTGCCAATCACCATTAGGTTTTTAGAGGTTGCCTTTTATAAAATGAGCTGCCGGAATGACAGCTCTTTTTGAATCTGGAATATATTGACATCAAATTCATTATAATCCGAGAATAGAGGATATTCCGACAAGCTCCTCAAGCTGATGTGTTTCTTGATATACTTTGGGTGTTTCGCCGAATTTCTCTTTGAATAACTTGCAGAAATAGCTTGTGTTCGTAAAGCCGGCATTCCGTGCAAGCTGTTCTATGCTTATTGCCTTATTCCTGAGAAGCTCATGCTGAGCATAAAACATTCTTATATTTCTTAGAAACATCATGGGTGATATATGAACTACCTCTTTAAACAGCCGTTCAAAACTCAGCTTTGATAATCCTGTTTCTTCCGCAAGAATGTCAGGCGATAGATTTTCTCCGAAGTCATTAAACATTCTCTTTATTGCGGGTGCAAGTTTTTCAGCCTTGCTGTCGAACTCGGGAAATGAGTGTTTAGTGTTATACAACTTTCCAAGGCGAAATAAGAGATCATATATTATGGGTGAAGTTATGATATGCTTATACTGCTCTTGTTTTACATCATAAAGAACCTTGTGTATATAATACATATAGGTATACAGCTTTTCAAAAAATTGCACGTTTCTGGGACATATTACGGAAGTATCATTCAAGCCGGCATAATCCATAATGTTATTTATTTCATTTCCGCTGAATTGTATTGTGAAAGTTTTCCAACACGTTGACACAGGATAATAATAATGAGGGGCATCGGCGCGTATTATAAATATATCTCCTCGTTCAAGGTTATGTTTTTTATTATCCGCATCAATAAAAGTACCCTCACCTTCCAAACATAAGGTGAGCTGAGCCGGGAAGCTTCCGCCGTTCCTTCTGTCACATGGTTTTTGGATTGATATTTCGGAATCAACGACATAGACCGGCAGCTTTTTGTTTTCATTAAGCAAAAATTCAGAGTTCATCTTATCACCATATTTTTCTGTATATTACATGGACAGCAGAATAATATTTCCTGCTGTCCTATGTTTATATTACTATATATTATACTACAAAGATTATAAAAAATCAATATATTAATTTGGTGAAATTTTAATTTTTTGCAGCATTATAGTGGTTGTTGTATTTGTTTTTTCTTCTTCAAATAAAAACCGGTTAAGCTGATCCGCAGAATAATCGGCGTTTATGCCGCTTGCCGTCATTATATCTTCCTCATCAAAAATGATAATATCTATAACCGGAGCGCTGTAGTCTTTCATTCTGAAATCGCCTCCTTAGCCTTGTTATACGGATTTGCGGCATTATCTCTATAACCTTCCTCATAGCTTTCCGCCGTTACGGTACCGCTCTCTCCGTGCGTGAATTCATCATATCCGGAGCTGTCACCGGTAGTAACTCCGCCGTTTACTGTTACATAGGCTCCCGGTGCGTATAAATTATCAATTACCAATCCGACGGTAATATTGGTGTTGGTTATCGTTGTCATAGACGGAAGCTTATACCTCAGCTTAATCTGAACTGAGTTTCCGTTGCTGCTGCCAAAGCTGTTTACCGGATAAATAGTACCTTTATTTATCTGAACGTCACCGTCTGTAACAGCGGTGTCGCCTACATTAGCCGTAAGGCTGTTTGACGCGGCAGTTAACTGTTCTTCATAGCCTGTTTCGGACAGAATAGAAATTTCATCAATAATCCACTGCACATCATTCTCAGCTTCTTCGTTGACAGACATATCTATCGAGTCATTCTCGCTGTTAAGCTCCGAGCCTGAATTGTTTGCAAAATCAAGCTCATCACCGATTGCCCCCGTACCTTCGTCTGTATTCTCCGTCATGTCCGCCGCCCATTCGGCGCTGCTCAGAAGCTCGTTTAGAAAAGCTAATTGTTCTTCATTGCCGGAAGTATCGAAATTTAAATCTGTAAATCCGGGATCCTTAATAAAGGTTCTGGTTTCTCCGTCTCCGGTTGGAATCGTGATTGTCCAGTTAATATATGTTTCTCCGTCAGCACTTGCAACGGGTACAGACGCGGTAAATCCGGTTGAAATGGTTGAGCCGTATATTGTTTTACCGTAATTAGAGGTATATTTCTTTTCAAATTCATAAACACCGGCTTTCATGTCCCAGTAACCAACGTGAGAGTCATCCAGCGGATTTGGAGCAGGCGTCGGCTCTGTAGTTTCTGTGATGAAGCTTTCTCCGGTAACTGTGATGGTTGCAATGTAGGTTTGAGTGCCTGTTGCGGTCATAACAACGCTGCCGTTTTTAACTGTTGTATAGCTTTCTCCGTTTTTGTAGGTTGTTCCATCAATAATTAACCCGGTATCTTGGTATAGAACAAAGGTCAGAGTTGTACCTTTGTGTACATTTGGCAGAGTAAGAATTGTTCCGGCATTTATCTGCGCCCATTCGTCTGTTCTGTCGCTGTTGCTAAGCTTACCGTTTTCAGTATTTACTGAAATTGCATAGGCATTTGAGCCTTCAACGGTTTGTGTATAAGGAACAGTTCCATCTTCGTGTTCCAAATTGATGTCCGGGGCATTATTTCCTTTACCAAACTGATATACGGTTGTATATGTCGGTCCCGGTGTTACCTCGGGTACAGCCACTTTTTCATTAGCTACGTATGATACATAGGCGTAATTTCTGGCTTCTTGCGCCTTATTAACTCCGATTGAAAACTCCTTCGGATAGTCGATGGAGTATTTTATCCATAGGTCAAGCGCCGCAAAATTTCCATAGCCCGACTCAAGCGAATTTCCGACTGCATTTCTTGCTGAATCATCAGCTTCGGTATAATCTCCGAAAGACATAGCTCCTTGGGAAGCTGGAGCGCTGTAATTTGAAGAAATCCCGGCTGCTTTGTTAAGACCATCACCTATTTTTGAGGGATATTTATCTTTTTCATCTTCGGAATAGCCTTTATAAAGCCATGCTGTGGAATTTGCTGTATTTGAAGATTCGAGCTTAGGGCTGACTGCCGAATTATTGTAATACACGTAATCACGTTTTCCGTCAAACGGGTCGTACACTGTACCATCAGTTTTTGAAACAGAGGCTGTATTTGCAAGCTGCATTTTTATTCCGTTCGGGTTATGCTCTGCGTCAAGAATCGGGAAATGTGCCACGCCCATCATTGTACAGTCACAGAGGTTATTGGTATATATTCCCGGAGGAACGATGTTTCCGTATGCATCGCGTCCGTTCCAAGCAAGAGTATAATGCTGTCCGTCAGGTTTGGTATCAGCTTCTATAGGTTCTTCGTCTTCAAGTGTCGCGGTAAGTGTGATTTTGTTATTTTTCATTGAATCGGTAATGTCAGTAGTGTCAGATGACTTTTCCCATTCTCCGTAAGCATTCAATACCGGCTTATTGTTTTCGTCAAGCTTATATTCACTGAAATCGAGAGTAAGACTGACGTTGTCTATGCCGTAGAGCAGCGCGGTTGTCCACCATTTGCCGTCGGTGTTTTTTATTCTGCTGAGCGTAATATCAAATCTGCCGCCGATTCCTTCCGTACCATAGGAAACATCTCCGGAGTTATCTCCGCTGCTGCCCATACCGGTATAAACAATTCCGCCGTTTTCAAACAGATCTTCCTGAACAGGCAGCGGATTTTTAGGATTGCCTCGGAGATAGCTGTTTCCGGTAGTGGCGCCCAATGCTTCATACTCCGGCGGGTTCAGGAAAATCTTATGTGTATAATCCTTTTCTTTTTCAGTGTCTGTCGGAATGTAGTTCGGCAGAATATAGGAGGTTATATCCTTGTTTTTATACATAAGTCCGCTGCCGTCTGCGGCAAGATCTCTGTACTCCGGCGGATCTCCTACGTCGGAATTTCCCTTGCTGTAGAAGGAGCGTTCGAGCGGCTGCAGATAGGTACTTGTATTTTCAACACCGTAATCATTCCATGTTTTGTCGGAATACACTCCCCAGCGGTCATATAAATAACCGCGGTTATTCGCGTAGAATATAAACGAGTACGGCTGAATTCCGTTCAGGTTTACATTGTACAGAAAACCGTCCTTTGTCAATATGTTTACGTTTGAGTAAATGGAACGCTGATAGTTTCCGGAATTAAGGAACAGAATATCAGTCCATACTCTTCCTTCGTGAGTGTACACAACACCGTTTTGACCTTCAGCGGGAATAAACTCTATTTTATAGAAATATATTCCGCCTGTGGCTTTTTGTTCGTTGTTATCTGTATCATACCATTTTGGATTTGTATATATACTTACTGTTTTATCCGCAGCTACCTGAGCCGTTACTTCGGTAAGCGAATTATTTTCCTGTAATGGAGTATCGGCTTGCTTTATTCCGTCCTGCTCGATTACCGCGCGTCTTAACTGTTGACCTGAATTTTTCCATGCGTATACCTTTACAGTTCCGCTTGAGCTTGGTGTAAACTCAAAGACATTCTTCTGGATAGAACCGTTTGCGTTATACACAATCGGGTCAACCTTAAGACCGCTTATGCTTTCTCCGTTTACGGTAATTGATTGAACGTCTTGTTTGCTTCCGCCTGAATAGAACTTTATTCCTTTTTTTGTGGTATGCTCTGTAACGCCATTGAACAGGTCGTAAATGTTCCATTCATTTGAACCGCTGCTTGCAACGGTGACGTCCCATGCAGCGACCTCGCTTGCTGAATTTGCCCATGGCTGATCTACCTTTCTTGCAAGCGGCTCAAGATTTTCGGGTGTAAAGCTTACAGAGCTTATATATACATTATAGCCCTTATTGCTTTTGCCATCACTGTTAGTTTCACTGCCCCACTCCGGATTCCATGTATAATCTGATGAGTAAATATATACCGGAATATCCGCGTCAACATATGCTTTTGCAACAGTATTTTCATTGCCGCCTTTGTTGCGTATTGCTGAGCCTTTGACAACTCCGTTTTGCTCTATAACGAGCTTTCGCGGACTGCCGCTGCCGCCTCCGCCGAAACCGACTTCGACAATTCCGGCGGTTTTTGGATTGATTTCAAGAACTCGTGAGGTTGGCTTGCCGTTTAAAAAGTTTCCTATTCCTCTGAAGTCTATTTCTCCGGGATGATCACTGTTATACTCAACCTTATTGTTTTCGTCCGCATAAACGCGCATAGTGTCGTAACCGTCCACGAGAGATGCTGCTGTATAGCTTGCGATTGAGAAATTGTTCCATGTCGTTGCTTCTGAAACCTGCTGTAGGTTGTCAACGGCGTAGTCTATTTCTCCGGGGTAGATATATTTTATTTCATAAATCCTCGGATATCCTTTAGTCGCATAAATGTAAACGGGGCTGTTGGCTGTTAAACCGGTGAGCGTTGATTTTGCCGGCTCGTCAAGTCCGCCTGAGGTTATTTGACCAAGCTCGGTTACTTCGCCGTTCGAGTACGCGTTTAATACAGCGTTATATGTATCACTGCCCATTGTCCATACAATCTCGACTGACGCATTGTCATGCTGCGGTACAAATCCTACGGCTGAATGTGTATTATCGGTTGCGTTACCGTTTTCATCAAGCGTATTCGGAAAACTGCCGGAAGGGTTAGATTGAGAATAAAGCCCTATTCTTTTTCCGGAATATGTCTTTCCGTATAGAGTTACCTGCGCTTCTGATAAGTCGGCAACCCTGTATCCGCGTCCCACTTTTGAATAAACTTTGACTTCTCCTATGACGTCATCTGTTATCGTTTCATCGTCACCGGATTCCTTAGCGGTGTCCTGTGCTTCCAGACTGCTGAAATCAATACTGTGGTACTTACTCGGTACAAGCTTTGCCGGAGTGGTTTTATCGTATATATATTTAATTTCATATATTTGAGATTCGTTTTCTGAAATCCATATTTTTACCGGTTCTCCCGATTTTATAGATGAACCGTTTATACTGTCTATACGAGTCACATATTCACCTACAGCATTTTTTTGTGATTTAGACTCATTATTTCCCTGCTTTACATGAAGAATTCTTTTTGTGTTATTGGTATTGGTATATGCCCATGTGACCTCAATAGCGGCGCATGAGTGCAGCGGAGTAAACTCAATCGAGCCTGCTTTTTCGGTTGAGGCCTTTGAGTTGGAAAGATATTTATGTCCGGCCGGATAAGTGATTCCGGCAACATCGGTATCCGACTCAAGAGCCTTAACAGAGTTTCCTCTGCCGCTTTCGTTATGTAATGTTACATATCCAATGTTATCCTGCCAATACGATACGTCCTTATCGAGAGCGGACGATGATGCAGTGCCAAAGTCTATTGATATATAGGCTTCGTTGTCGGGCTTCATTGTCGGCGTAATGATTTCTACATCACGAGAGCTGTACTTCGGCGAAAGAAATCTAAATGAATATGTTCCGGTCAGAGGTGCGGTGAAGCTGAGCGGAGCGTAGCCCTCAGGATTACTTCCGTCTATATCGGGACCCGCCGCCTCCATTGAGGTATTTTCGATATATCCGGTTTTGGAAGTCTTGTCCGGCTTGAACAGATATACCTTTCCGCTGTTTCCTGAGCTGATATTACTGCCTGAGGTATAAATATCCGTTCCTTGTCCCTCCGGATTAAAGGCTTCGTCCGCACCGTCGCTGACGGGAAGTGTTACCGCGATGCTTGCTCCCTTTAAGGAGGGATCTGTGATACTTAGCGATGATGTAAATTCAACATCGGAATGTACTACAGCTTCGATACTTCTGTCGCTTGCTTCTGTAACACTGCTTCCAAAGTATACTGTTTCCCCCTGATTAGCGTAGGCGTATACCACATTTTTGCTTGCCATTCCGAATTGACTTCTGTCACGCCAATCAAGATACGGTCTGTATGCCGGGTATTGAGCTGTTGTGTCGGTACTGATAATTGAGTTATCAATTTTTGTAAGATCTCTGCTTCCCTCTGCGGAGGCAATAACCGTACATGAAACAGCGGCTGACAAGGCTAAGGCTGTCATTAGCATTTGTTTGTAAATGTTTTTCATTATTTTCTCCTTTCATGAATATAATAAGAACCTATTTAAGCGCATCTTGCTTGCTGATTTTCCGCCATATTGCCACAAAAATCCTCGGCATGCGCCGAAATGCGCCGGATTTTTGGAATAATCTCACCGCAGCAGAAAAAATCCGGCTTTGCAGTACGCACTTTTTTAATTACGGATAGGCTCTAACCCACTTTATATTATTTTATAATAAAACAAATTTCTTGTATATAACAAAAAGAACACTTTTTATAACAAAATATAATAACCGGAAGAAAAATGAAAATTTTTTTGGGAGAATAAAATACATTTAAAAAAGCGGCAGCCGCAAAGTAAAATCTGCGGCTGCCGCTGTTAAACTGAATCTTAAAAGTAAATGCTGTGTTTATTCGGAAAATAATCGTCTTAACCGCGCCTGCCTTTTTTGTGCATCGGTTTTGCCGCTCTCGACCGTGATGGTGACAATGTCACCTTCCTTTGCGTTCGGAACAAGCTCCTTCGGGAGATTTGAAAATCCGCCGTTATCAAGCTCAATAACCGCAAAATCTCCTTCAAACCGATCAATTACCGCTTTCATCAAAAATCACTCCTTTCAACCGTGCGTCCGTCCGATGTAAACGATATTGTCCCGTCTATGTCCGTCCTCAGTACCTCCGCGCCTGCGTTCTGCCAGCGGCTTATGATTTTATCCTTCGGCAGACCATAGCTGTTGTCTCTGCCTGCGCAGATTACCGCATATTTAGCCTTCGTTCGGCTGACAAAACCCGGTGATGATGATGTATTGCTGCCGTGGTGCCCTACCTTTACCACATCGCACTGTACATTTCCCTGTATTTCGTTCTCGCTCAGCTCCTCTGCATCTCCCATGAAGAGAAATGATGTACTGCCGTAATTCAGCTTTACAACCGCGCTGTAATCGTTAAGTTCCTCATAGCTGTCGCTGCACGGCGCCAACAGCTCCGCGTTCATGCTGCCGTCCTTGAAAATACTTATACCCGCCTTTGCCCGCTTGACTGTAATATTTTTTTCTTCGATTGCGTCAAGCATTCTGTCAAAGGTTTTGGTATCATGCGTTACATCAGGCATATAAATTTCGCCTATGCTGAAGGCTTTAAGCACGTCTGCCATGCCGCCGATATGGTCGGCGTGAGGATGCGTTGCGACAACGTAATCAAGCTTGGAAATTCCCCTCTCATGTATAAAATCAATTATGTAATCGCCGGATTCCGAGGTTCCCGCGTCAATGAGCATGGTTTTTCCGCCGGGAAGCTCGATAAACTCGCTGTCACCCTGACCTACGTCAAGATAAAATACGCTGAGCGTACCTGCGGCTTGTGCTGTATTTTCGGCATTTTTGGTGTTTTCGGTATTTTGGGTGAAATCCGAAATATGATTCATTGCCTGATTGAAGTCCGCCGTGCAGCCGGCAAATAGTGCTGAAGCCATCATCGGCAGAATAAATTTACATATTTTTTTCAATATTTATCCCTCCCTGTTATTACAGTCACCTTTTCGGCGGCTGTATATTAATGTCAATATTATTGTATCATGTTTTATGTTTTATGTCAAACAATAATTTCATGGTTTTTGAATGAGTAAACAATTTATGAACAAACCTGATTTTTTACAATTAAGGAAGCACTGATTAAATATAGTACGCAGTGAACACAGTCAGATTTTTCG
>JAUNPN010000101.1 GCA_030536655.1 bacterium
TAACAATCAAAAAATTAAGTTTCTATGGGGAAATTAGAGTTTCCGTGGAAGCTCAGATTGGTATAAGGAGGTGCCTGTCAAATGAGTATTGGCGAAGCCGAGATCAAAACACAGGAAAGGGTTATCCGATTTTTTAAAGACCCGGAAATTTTGGGCTATCAGTACATGGGCAATTTGTCTGATAAACAGAACAAGAATATTGACGAGACTCGCCTTCGCCAGTATCTTCGGCTGAAGGGTTATTCCGACAAGCTGATTGACGGTGCTGTCACGCGACTTCAACAGGAAGCAAGTAATCTTTCTCGTGGACTATATGATGCCAATAAAACGGTTTATTCTCGCTTGAAGTATGGTGTTCCAGTCAGTGAGAGTCCCGAAAAGCCTCCAATTACTGTACAGCTTATTGATGAAGAAAATCCTCTGAATAATGACTTTGCCATAGCGGAGGAAGTCAAGGTCGTTGAGCAGTCTGAAAAACGACCGGATCTTGTCATTTATTTGAACGGTATCGCAGTAGCGGTAATCGAGTTAAAGAGAAGCAGTATCTTTGTGTCTGAGGGCATCCGCCAGAATCTGACGAATCAGAAAAACTCATTCATACAGGGCTTCTTTACAACGATGCAATTTTGCATGGCCGGAAACGAATCAGAAGGACTGCGTTATGGCACGCTTCTGACCGGAGAGAAGTTTTATATGGAGTGGAAGGATGACGGATTCAAAGAACATGAGGAAGAGCGTGATCCGGTAGATGTCCGTATCAGTAAAACCTGCGAAGGCATCGAGAATAAACTCCTGAAGCAGATATTTGCCATGTTCGATAAGGAACGTTTTATCGACCTTATCATGAATTTTGTTGTCTTTGATAAAGGCATCAAAAAAGTATGCCGGTACAATCAGTATTTTGGTATCAAGCGTACCCAGCAGAGGCTTACTAATCTGAGAACGGAGCTTCACAATCCGAACAGAGAACCGGATAAACCGTTGGGTGGTATCCTTTGGCATACACAGGGTTCCGGAAAAACGCTGACAATGGTATGGCTTGCAAAGTGGATTCTGACACATTGGGCGGAGCTTAATGCCCGTGTCCTTATCGTGACAGACCGAGATGAACTTGATGAGCAGATAGAAAAAACATTCACTGGCGTGGATGAGAATATTGCACGAACTAAGAGCGGTAAGGATTTGCTGAATCGCCTGAATGTATATGATGATTCGCTGATCTGCTCTCTGGTGCATAAGTTTGGACGTCGTGGCGGTGAAGCAACAGAGAATGACTATGACAAGTACATAGAAGAACTGAAAGCCTCCCTCCCTGCCGATTTTGAGGCAAAGGGAAATCTTGTAGTGTTTGTTGATGAATGCCACAGAACGCAGTCCGGTAAGCTTCATACGGCGATGAAGACTATTATGCCGAATGCAGTATTTATCGGCTTCACCGGTACGCCGTTGCTGAAAAGGGACAAGAAGATCAGTATCGAAGTTTTTGGTACATACATCCATGCCTACAAATATAACGAAGGTGTGGCCGATGGTGTCGTGCTGGATCTTCGTTATGAATATCGCGATGTTCCACAGGATTTGTCTTCACAGGATCGTGTTGACCAGTGGTTCGACGTAAAGACCAGAGGTCTTTCCTCTCGTGCAAAGGCGAAGCTGAAAGAGAAATGGGGCACGATGCAGAAGGTATATAGCTCCCGCTCTCGTCTCGAAAAGGTGGCGTGGGACATCATTCAGGATTTCAATATGAAGCCGCGTCTGATGGACGGCAATGGAAACGCCATCCTTGTGGCTGATGGTATTCCTACGGCTTGCAAGTATTACGAAATTTTCCAGCAGATGGGCTTTAAGAAGTGCGCCATCATATCTTCCTATACACCGAACAAGGGTGAACTGCGCACTGACACCGTCAGCGATGAGGATGATACCGAAACCTTCCTTAAATACGAGACGTATCTGAAGATGCTGGGACTCGATCCATCTGATCTTCCGAATGCGGGATCGGTTCAGGCCAAGGTGGAGGAATTTGAAAAGGAAGCAAAGCGCAAGTTTGTAGAGGAGCCTGCAAATCTGAAGCTTCTTATCGTCGTGGACAAGCTGCTCACCGGATTTGATGCACCTCATTGTACCTACCTTTACATCGACAAGAGAATGCAGGATCACGGCCTGTTTCAGGCGATTTGCCGTGTCAATCGTCTTGACGATGATAGTAAGGACTTCGGCTATATCGTGGATTACAAGCAGCTGTTTGGCCAGCTCCAAACGGCAATGAAGGACTATACTTCCGGAGCTTTTGAAGGATATGATCCAGAAGATGTAAAAGGACTTGTTAAGGATCGCCATGATGCTACAGTATCCTATTTTGAGGAAGTGTATGATGCGGTCGAAGAACTCTGCGAAGGTGTCGAGGAACCTCGTGGTGAGATCCAATACATCCACTATTTCTGCGGTGTTTCTGGTCAGTCTGAGGAAAGTGATGAAATATACGCTCGCCTGAGAGAAAAGCTGTACAGATTGGTCAGCAGTCTTGTCAGGGCATTTGCCGAGGCAAAGCCGTATCTGGTTGACGATATCTCGTCAGGGAAGCTGAATGAGTACGACAAGAAGGTCACTTTCTATATTGAATTGAAAAAGACCATAGGCACAGCCAGCGGTGATTTTCTTGATCTAAAGGCTTATGAGCCTGACATGCGGAAGATGATCGATAACTACATCACTGCAGCAGACGCAGAGAAGATAGGTGATTTCGATGACCTTACTCTGCTGGATTTTGTCGCAAAAAAGGGTGAGACGCTCACCGGTGAAGGCGATGATGGTCATAAGGAAGGTGCAGCAGAAGCCATCGAGAATAACATCCGTAAAAAGGTTATTGAGAAGGTTACTGTGAATCCGCGCTACTATGCAAAGATGTCCGAAATCCTTGATAAACTAATCAAAGAGCGAAAGCAGGGAGTTCTTGACTATGCCGAGATGCTTGAGAAATATATAAAGCTGGCCAAGGATGTCGATTGCCCGGAAGATAATGACAAATATCCGGAAAGTATCCGTAAGAGTAAAGCCCTCATGGCTATTTATGATAACACTGGCGAAGATGAGAAACTTGCTATCAGAATCCACAAAGCTGTGAAAAAGCAGGCACTGTCCGGGTTCAGAGATAATCAAGTAGTAATACGAAGAATAAAGAAAGCACTCTATGAGATTTTAGGTGACGACTCTGAGGTAGAGCGCATCTATAAGATCATTGAGAAGCAGGAGGAGTTTTAATGCGCATTGTCATTTCCGGTATTCCGATTGATGTGCAAAAAAAGAATATAAAAAATATGCACCTTCAGGTGAAACCACCGGATGGACATGTGGTAATTTCTGCGCCTTTATCTGTTGATGATAAAGCGATAGAAGCTTATGCCAGAACTCAGCTTGGTTTTATCAAAAGGTCTATCGCTCAATTTCAGGATCAGCCAAGGGCATCAAAACGGCAGTATGTTTCCGGCGAGACAATGTATGTCTGGGGAAAGCAGTATTTCCTTGTCTTTAAGCCTGACAATCAGAAAAACAGCTTCGAGATTCAGAATCAGAACATTGTTCTTTCTATGAGTGCCAAAAGCACGGTGAAACAGCGAGACGCCTATGTCAAAGAGGAATATCGCAAGATTCTGAAGGATGAAATAGAAAAGCGTCTGCCGAAGTGGGAAGCGCAGACAGGACTCAAATGCGATTCTTGGCAAACAAAATACATGGTCACAAAATGGGGCGCCTGCACCACGGATAAAAAGAAGCTGTGGTTTAACCTGCAGCTCGCTCAGAAGCCATATGCGTGCCTTGATTATATTATTTTGCATGAACTGACGCACTTGCTTACAAGAAAACACGACGCCACATTCATCGCGCATATGGATAGGTATATGCCAAACTGGCGGGAGGTTCGTAAGGAGCTCAACGACAGCAGACTGGATTATTATGAAGCGCAGGATGAGAGCCCGCTTCAAAAACTGATTGATCAGTCACGTTACGATGACATTCGAGATGCTGCTATTGCCTTCATTCAGGAAGAGCAATCAGGTGATGGTAAGAAACCGTCGGTCGTTGATGTGGAAATCGAAAACGTTATTCATATTGAGCAGCCGGAAGAAGGAGTAATTGCATTTGATGTTATTGCATCGTGCGATGTTGAAATGCCGTCTGTTTCCCGAAAAGGATACTTTAATGAGCGTTGGTTGAAAATCCATTGTCAGGTCACCCTTGGCATTGACATGAGTGGTTTTCGTATCATGGCGATTGGAGATTGTGAGCCACAGGAAGAATCTGATAATGATCGCCTTTCCGGAGAACTTGTGCCAATCATTTCCCGTGATCAGTTTGAGTATGAGGCTGAAAAGTTCCTGACAAGATACTGTCCGGAAGCTTTGGATAAACCGATCAGAATTCCGATTGAAAAAGTAGCCAGCGATATGAAGTTGCAGGTCATAGAAGATATTCCATTGTCGGATGATCTCACTTATTTCGGAACCATTATCTTTGATAACGGAAATGTTCTCGATAAACATCGTAAGATTACAATTCGCAATGCTAAACGTGGAACAATATACCTTGATCCGCGTGTCTCCTATGAACGATCTGTAGGGACAAAGCGCACTACTCTGGCTCATGAATGTTTCCACTGGTACCGTCATCAGCCTTATCACGTGTTGATGAAAATGATAGGTGCTAACGATAATCTTGGAAGGGCTATCCAGTGCCAAATAGCTGCAAACACCACTGATTCAGATAAATGGAAGGCCGTAGACTGGATGGAGTGGCAAGCCAAAGGCGTCGCTCTGAGAATCTTGATACCCGCGAAAACGACGCGCTTGAAGGCAGATCAGCTTCTTGCAGCTTATGGCGGGGCTGATGATGCGAGCATTGCAGCCTATGAGAATGTCATTGATGAACTTGCGGAGCTGTTCGATGTGTCGAGGCAGGCAGCCAAGGTTCGCCTGATGGATCTGGGGTATTCCAAAGCCGAGGGCGCATATCCGTTTGTGGATGGTCGGTATGTTCACGGATATTCATTTGAAGCAGGTGCCTTGGATAAGAATCAGACGTTCACTATACCCTATGCCGATTTGTTTAAGGCATACTGCTTTGATCGTGAGTTTAAGAAGCTGCTCGACAGCGGACAGTTTATTTTTGCAGATCGTCATCTCGTTCTCAATAACGAGAAATATATAGCGAGAGATCAGTCTGGGATTGCTACGCTGTCAGAATATGCGCTCTCTCACATGGATGAGTGCTGCGTCGTCTTCTCGAAGGGATATAGCTATCAATCGAAATATCAAGGGGCGAGGTATTACACGCAGTTTATGCGTAATTCAGCGCCAGTTGAAAATCAGGTCGAGTATTCCTTTGAGCTTAATGCACACAACAAGGCACTTCTTGATCAGATCAAGAACGCAAAGCGCCGTTCTGAAGCATTACGCAGATATCCCGGCTCTTTTGCAGAGACACTGGTCGCATTACAAAAAGAGAAAAAGCTCTCAAATAAGCAATTGGCAGACCGCTCGCTTGTTGGTGAAAAGACCATTCAGCGATTAAGAAATGATGAGGAGTACCCGACTTCAGTTCAGACAGTTCTTGCATTATGCGTAGGTTTGAAGCTGCCTTTGCCAGAGGCTGAGATGTTTCTCGGTAAAACAGATTTTAAATTGAATTCGATGAAAAACGAAGGTTACGTTTATCAATGTGTTTTAGCGGCCTGCGCTGAGAATTCGATTTATGAAATAAATGAAATGCTCAAAGAAAACGGAATTACACCTCTTGGAAGTGATCCCGATCTTCAGTGAGTCAAGGAGGAGGATTAACAATGGCAGTGCCAAAATACGATGAATTGATGAAGCCTTTACTGGCAGCAGTAAAAGACGGTGAGGTTTATAAAATTAAAGACGTTACTGCCGTGTTAGCTCAACAGCTAAATTTATCAGCAGAAGACCTCGCAGAAATGCTTCCGAGCGGCAGGCAAACTGTGTTTAAAAACAGGGTCGGATGGGCGAAGACTTATCTGAAAAAAGCTGGACTCCTTGATAGTCCTGCCCGTGCCACTATCGTTATTACGGAAGCTGGAAAGAAGGTAGTTGCAGAAAATCCGGAGAAAATAGACTCCAAATATCTGGAACAGTTTCCTTCATTTGTAGATTTTGCATCCGCCCCTGATCCTACAAATGTAGATGATCCAGTGCCTACGATTTCAATGCCGACGGATCTTACACCCGATGACCAACTTGAAGACGCATACAAGCAGATTAATGCAAGCCTTGCATCTGATTTGTTGAGTGAGGTTCTGAAAATTTCGCCATACACCTTTGAAAAACTCGTTGTTGATCTTCTTTCGAAGATGGGGTATGGAACTATGGCTTACGGAAGTCATGCAACAGTCGCTTCCGGTGATGATGGAATTGATGGAGTCATCATGGAGGACAAGCTCGGCTTCTCTTTGATTTATATGCAAGCTAAGGAATGGGCACCGGATAGAGTCGTTGGACAGCCGGACATTCAGAGCTTTGTAGGTGCGATTGCCGGGAAGCACGGTGATGGACTTTTTGTTACAACAGCTAAATTCTCTCAGAAGGCTAAGGATTACGCGAATACTCATCACATTATTTTGATTGATGGTGAGAGACTTGCAAATCTGATGATTGAGTATAACTTCTGTGTGTCAACGAGGAAAACGTTTGAAATTAAGGCAATCGATACGGATGCTCTGGCTGAATATCAGGACGAGTGACGTTCTCATATAGACAATAAATCGGAGGAATATTATGTACGAGAAAATAAAGAAGGACATAGCGCAGGAATACTATGTGAAGAACTATCCCAACGATGGGCAGCGGTTTGTCGCTTGGTATCTTCGTAATATCCATAACCTTGATACCTTTGAGGCTAAGGCCTGCATTACCGATGGAGCCGGTGACAAGCAGATTGATGCGGTTTATATCGATGACCAGTCTTCGACGATATACATCATTCAAGGAAAGTTTTACAAAGGCGACACTGTGGATGCAGAACCTCTTCGTGAGGTAACATCGTCGTGGATTCAAATTAAGAATCTTGCAAAGCTGCAGGAGGCGGCTAATGAAAAGCTGCAGGCAAAAATCAGCGAGATTGCTACAGCCTTAGAGGACGACTATGAGGTTTGTTTTGAACTGATTACTACATCAGGTATGACCGATTCTGCCAAGGCCGATCTGGCTGCTTTTCAAGCGGAGCTTGCGGAGAGCGAAACTTTGAGCGCGAATCTTGCGCTTGTTGACAATGAAACTCTTCAAGCTCGATATGACGAGGCACTGAATCGAAATCGTCCATATATCAATTATGAGTTTTCCATTGAGCAGGGAAAGTATATGGAGATGCAGATTGGCGCGACCAGAGCTGTTATCGCAGCCATTCCATTGAAGGAGTGTATAAAGATTCCCGGCATCAAGGACGGGACGCTTTTCAGAAAAAATGTACGCCAGTCTCTCGGTACCGGGAATAAGGTTAATAAGGGAATCGCTCGCACACTGCGGAATAATCCGGAGGAGTTCTTCTTCCTTCACAATGGAATAACGGCAATTTGCTCGTCTATCAAAATTGTCAACGGAACCATGAGCGTAAAGGAATTAAACGTGGTGAATGGCTGCCAATCCCTGAGTACGATCTTTAATTGCAGTGAATCCGTCCGCAATGTCAGCGACGCTTATATAATGTTCCGCTTCTATGAGATTAGCAATGCAGAGCGTGCAGATGAAATCAGCACATGCACTAACTCCCAGAGTGCTGTAAAAGCTCGTGACTTGAGGAGCAATGACAAATACGTTCTGGCAATGAAGAAGGCTTACGAACAACACTTTACAGACGGATACTTCATTACAAAACGCGGAGAGAATGCTGATCCAGTTAAATACAACACGGCGCATATCGTGGATCTGACATCACTCGGCAAACAACTGATCGCATGGCATTCTCAGAGACCTACCATTTCCTACAGTGAGAGCAGAATATTCGATAAGTATTTCGAGCAGCTGTTCCATAGGGAATATAGTCCTGAAAAGGTTCAGGCACTTTCTGATCTTTACAAAGAGGTTTATAAGAATTGGGGCAATGATAATCCGCTTGGACTGAACGAGGCCTTGATAGCTCTTAAGGCATACGCTCCGTACCACCATCTTTTCGCTGTTTCTGTTCTGTTCTGCGAGATCAATAAGATGCAGGATCTTGTTCCGAATCCGGCAGTAGCAATGCAGAAGCTCAAGGACAATGACCTTCTTGACACAGTTATTGAACTCGCCGGTCAGTGTTTGAATATGGGATTTGAAATTGCACTTGATGATGCAAGCCAGAACAACAAGGTGTTCAGCCCACCGAACTGGACTAAGGCAAAAGCCTCCTTACGTGATATCCGTACTGCCGTAAAGCAGTATTTGATGACCGTGAGAATGACACCCGGCGGGAAGGATATACTCGACAAGCTGAATACGGGTCTCAAAATGTCAAATGATGATTTTGAATCTCGCTGGAGTGCAGACTAAACTTTTTAAGGTTTCCTCACACAATTTTTCGAGTGAGATTAATAAATTCGCAAAAATTACAAGGCCTCTTATGAAACATCAAATAAAAAGGAAAGGTCGTGAATAAATGAGCAGAATACTATGTCCGGAATGCGGGACAAAAATATCAGATAAAGCTACGAAGTGTCCGCATTGTGGATTTCAAAGTGCCGATCCGAAGAAGCCAATCAGTGAGCAGGACAAATACGAGATGGTTCCGAGCTTCGAATATGATATTGAAGAGTGGCAGCCGAATCGCGGAGAACTAAGCATTATCTCATATGAAGATAATAGAAGTCTTATTCAGTATTTTGGTAAGTGGGAAAATATCAAGGTAAAGATTCCTGCAATTGCAGAAGTAATAGGAGCTATGGCAGGCAAGGATCACATCATGGTTGCTAAGATGGATTCCTATGTGAAGGATTTAATAGATAAGGGAATCTATCGGTTCACCATTGATAAGCAGGGAGAAATACTACCAACAATTCGTGACGCAGATGGATTTGTTAAACAGGTGAGACTTGAGGACATGGCCTTGACGCCTAATCTTACACAGTCCTTAAACAATTTATCGACGCACGCGGTAATGACTCAGATTCTTGATGAAATAGAATATGTCGGTGATGCAATAAGAGAGATCCATGTAGAGCTTCAGAATGATCGTCTTGCTATGGCAGAAGGGGCAAGGGATAAACTAATGCAGGCAAGGCTGATTCAGGATGCAAAGCTGAGAGAAGCGGCAATGCTGGATGTTATACATAGTGCGACAGATGCAAAGAGAGTATTGATGCGGAACTTTGCCCAGAATATGTATCATATCACCGAACATTCCCAGAAGTCGGATTTTCAAATGATGCTTGATTTCAAAGGAGAAAAAGACGTCAGCAGGAAGGCAATTGACGCATTTCAGGCACTTGTTTACATTACTAACTCTGTGCAGACTGAGTGTGAAGGATACGCTATGCTGGGAGAATATGAACCGTGCAAGGAATGCTTAGAGGAGTTCAAATCCTTCATTATAGAAAATAAACTTAATGAGCGAGATACATTATTGTTGCTCAATGAGAATTCTTTTCAGAAGCGGATCGAAGTAGTTGATCAGTTTACTGATATTGCAGCGAGGATTACAGCCTTTGATCCGAAGGCACAAATTGACTATTCAGTACATAATCTGTTGACCGCAGAAACAGAACATACCGGAGGTGATTCTGATGAGCAATAATAAAGATCCAGAAATTCGTTACTGCAAGAAGTGCGGATGCGAACTTGTAAGCACGAATAAGCACAAGCTATGTGATAATTGCAGACGCGAAAGGAATGCAAATATTAGAAATGGCGTATTAGGTGCAGTGGGCACGGTTGGCAGTGTCGCGCTATTTATTGTTACCAAGGGAAAGCATGGTGGCGGAGGAAATAAAGCCTGAGCCGGGTCGAGTGGATGGGATTTCGGACTTGTTTCCTCAGAGCGAAGTCTTGAAGCGGTCGGCAAAACTGTATGTTTGCATATTATAGGTAGGAGTAAGGTCTTTGACCTGTTTCCGAGAACGGACAAGGGTAAAAAACGGTGTGTTTTATGGCAAAAGTACGCTTTGATAAATTTCCGCGAACGACCGCAAAAATCTGACATCAATCTGGAGCAATCGAGCCATGTTGAGTGCGTAGTATTGATGTCAAGGTTGGATGGATAAAATACCTGCAATGCTTGATTTTATGCGGTTTTTAAAGGTTTTATGAAAATGCAGAAGTCAGCTTGCAAATCAGTAAAAAATATAAAAATTTGCTTTTGATACTAAAAAGTGTTAAAGAGTTGGGGTGCCCATTTTGACAGTGTTCGGATTTGATAATGTGCTGATTTGATGTCAAATTTGAAAAACAGCTAAAATTCACAGGGTTGGGTTGCCTGATTTAATAGTGTGCGGATTTGATGTTGATAAAAATAGGTATTGAACAGATGAAAAAAGGAGGGCTTCTAATGTCGTTTAATCCAGGATTAGAAATAGGGCAGATATTAAAGAATTCAGATGTTGTAGAAATTTTTAAGTGTGGAAACATGGGTGGAATGCGTCGCTCAAGAACAACAAACACACTTGTCATTGTATCTGACTACACAAAAGGTATTTATCACGATAAATGGATAGGAGGAGTCCTTCATTACACTGGTATGGGTAAGTCCGGAGACCAGGATATTCATTGGGCCCAGAATGCTACGTTAGCTGAATGTGGTCATAATGGGGTCGATGTTCATCTGTTTGAGGTTATGGATGCTGGTGAATATATCTACTGTGGAAGGATAGAGCTTGTAAGCAAACCATACACAGAAATCCAACCAGGTGAAGATGGTAACGATAGAAAAGTATGGATGTTTCCAGTTAGACCAGTACCGGATAATGACGTAAAGAAACCGCAGATGTTTGTGTTTAAGGATATGGAGGATTATAAGTCTCGTGGTAAGAACGTCGATGAAGAATATGCAAAGATGGTAGCTGCGAAGAAAAAGAAAGGTAGCAAGGCGCCTGTTGTAGCACCTGTTATTCCGAAGATAGAGCCGAAGCCGCCAGTTGTTATTCCGGCGGATATTGTTGGAAAGCAGGTAAAGCATAAAACATTTGGAACAGGTGAAATTACTGCTATTGAAGGAGCATCTATTGCGGTGAATTTTGACAAAGTCGGGGGAGAAGAAAATGGGTTATGAGTTTTGCATGATAAATAACCTGTTAGAATTTATTTAAGTGAGATAATGATGAAAACAGTAAAAGTAGTAGCTGCAGTAATTTGTGATTCATTCAAGAATACAACTAAGATATTTGCAACAGCAAGAGGCTATGGAGAGTTTAAAGGCCAGTGGGAATTTCCTGGAGGAAAAGTTGAAGCTGGTGAAACTCCTCAACAGGCCCTTATCAGAGAAATTCAAGAGGAGCTTGACGTGAAAATAGAGGTTGGTGAATTGATTGGTACCATAGAGTATGATTATCCAACTTTTCATTTGAGTATGGATTGCTTCTGGTGTGTTGTGATTGATGGTAAAATTGTTCTCAAGGAAGCAGAAGCTGCAAGGTGGTTGAATAAAGATGAACTATATAATGTTGATTGGCTGCCGGCTGATATAGCGTTAATTGAAAAATTACAGGATAGCCTACTAATGTGAGACGTCAGATTTGATGTCGGCATTTTATAGGGCATGTGGAAAAGGCCGTTAAATCAACGTTTTTCGGCGTTTTTGGATTTGTTTCCGAAATAGCCTAACTATTACACGTTGAGACGGTGGTATTGATCTCAAGAAAAGTAAGTGTCAGAAAGTGGCGTATTTCCAGGCTTTTTCGGAAGTTGGGATTATTAGCCTGACCTCTGAAAAGGCTCGGTTGTTTTATATTGAAACATATCTACTGCGAAAATGTGTGTCAGGTTGTGCCCTCGGATTAGATAACGCAAATTGAGTTAGTGGATTAGATGTCAGGGATTTTGAAGTGGTTTTTGAAAGAGGAAAAAAGTTGACAACAAATCCGGCAACTCGATACTAATAGCATTTTCGGACAGTGGAATGGATGTAGGAGGAGTGATATTTATGGAGTTTGCGTTTGCTTCATACGATGAATTTTTAGAAGAGTATAAAAAATACAGATTTGACGAGTGTGGAAAGTGTAATGGAATATGTGAGCTTGTTGAAAATGATATAACATGCATTATAGAAAATAGAAGCTTTCATTTTGTTCCGCTTCTTGTGCTGCGTTGTAAAAAATGTGGAGCTATATATTTGCCAGAGCATTCAAAACAAATGATTGATGGTGTTTATAAGACTTCAGTTAAAGAAAATCAAACAATCAGAGAATTTCATCCAACAGGATATAAAAAGAAGTTTGATTATTGTAAAGACACAGATTTTGATTATGACCATAGGGATTTTTATAATATTCCGGGTTTAAGTTATGATGAAGAACATAGTGTGGAAGGCTTCTTAACTCCTGTTTATTTCGAGAAAGAAGCTTTAGAGCCTATCCGTAAATAAGCAGCAATTAATAAATATGCACAAAATTACGCCATACAATTATCGCACAGGCAAATTCAAGCAATCCACAATATGATTCTGCTGATTTTTCATACCGAACAAAAAGCTTTCTGAATTGATTAAGCCACGAATGCAGACGTTCCACTACCCACCGGTGTGCTTTAAACTGCGGATTCCTTTCTTTTTCTGCTTTTTCCTCTCCCCTCGCTCTGATATGAGGGATGTAACCATGTAGAATTACATCTTCTTCATGCCCGGTATAGCCAGCATCAAGACATACATTCACTCCGGATAGTATATCTTCAACTGTTGGATAGATTTTTATATTATCCAATCACTATCCACAACTTAAGCACGACTAAATAATGCACAAAATTACAATCTAAA
>JAUNPN010000261.1 GCA_030536655.1 bacterium
TTCAACTTCAAAACGGAAAGAATATAATCCTTTTGCATTAAAATCGATTTATTTTGGTTTAAATATGGATGAAAAGCATCAAATGCAAATAATAGAAGGATTAGCAAATAGGGATATAAGATTCTATAAAATGCAAAGAAAAGCAGAGTCATATAAGCTTATTCCTATATTGATTCATGAAAATAAGCGTATTATTAAGAATAAATTGTTACTATCTCAATATGAAATATTAAAAGAAAACCACAATCATGCCGTTGAAAATTTTCATGTATTATATAAAGGTGAAAGTATGAATAAAGAAGTATTGCATAATTTTGTCTTGAAATTCAGAGAAGAATACACAACAAAAAATGCTAATATTTATGTCTATAATAAAAGTGACATAGCTAATTTAATTGATAAATATCCATTAAATGATAAAGAAGCAGAGCTGTTGCTCTCTTGTACTATTGCTGAATCATGGTTCACTAATCCTACAGAAGTCTATGTTAATCTATCTTGAATCAGTTGCAGTTATTAAAGTGATAATAATACGGTATAATATCCTCCTGTTTTGGGTGCACCTCTAAATTCTACTATACCTTTTTCTTGTAAGGATTTAATATATCGCATTGTTGTTCTTACACTTTTGCCTATATGATTTGCTATTTCGGAAGCATTTAAGCCGGGAGTTACTATCAGTAAATTGATTATAGCTTGTTCATTCTCGTTTATAGCATCATTTACTATGTCATTTACTCTGCCAGTTACTGTGTCATAGTTGGCAGAGTTAGAGATTTGACGTTTGAACACTGCTGTAAACATCCCCTCTGTGTGAAATTCCGGTTCGGGCAGATTCGCCTCTCTCATGGCTTCCTGCATACGGGGAATACCGGATGCAACTCTTTCAACCAAGTGCATACGGGTAAATAAACCGAAAATTAGCGGATTACGTGTCATACTTTTATGTCCGAAATCTTTAGCCACAACAGGTAGAAGTCCTCCGGGATTGGAAATCTCTACTCGGTCGTCAAACATTTCTATCATAATGCTTGCGCCTTGTTCGTAATAATCACGGTGCGACAGGGCGTTTATAATGGCTTCTTTAAATACGGTCAGAGGTATTTCCCAGATTTCCTCTCTTGGTCCTGCACCCTCTATTTTATAAGCTACTTGCAGTTTGCTTTCCAGCCAAGACATCGCCTGTAAATACTGTTGGTACAATGAACCTCCGAAAGTTTTATCATCTATAATATAGACTTTATTTGTTCCCTTGAAAAGAACACATCTTGTAACAGCGTGTGGAAATTTTCTTTCAGGTTGTTTTCCGAAGAACATCGCTGCACCGTTCTTTGCCGTTCCATTTTCGGTAAACAGTTCCAAGTTCTCAAATATTTGTTTGTCGGGTGTGGACGGACTTAGTTTGGCTTCTGTTCGGAAATCCTTAATCATCTGTTCGTCTGCATCCGTGTAGATATTGAACCAATGGCAGGGTATATGGTCGAAAAAGATTTTGTTACACTCCTGAAAGAAGCTGCGCATTTCTTCGGCTGTGCGAAGTTTCTGTGAGTTTGCTCCCTCACGGACATAGATAGAACCGGAAAATATATAAGGTTTATCCTTGCCGGACGGAACATCAATTACCCAAACAGTTTTATTCCCAACATTTACGGAATACAATTCACAGTGGAGTGCAGGAGATATTTCGCTGATAGAACCTTGAATAGCAGAACGCTTATCGTTTTCTAAGTTAGTATCTACCACTTGTCCGTTATCATCTACTCCAATAAGCAAATATCCTCCGTCTGCATTGGCGAAAGCACATATTTCCTCTGTCAGTTCACGAAC
>JAUNPN010000102.1 GCA_030536655.1 bacterium
AGCACTAGTGACTCTGACTCACTCTGTTCGGGTTCGAATCCTGATCCCGCTGCTTATCATAACAAGCGGTACTAAATGGTTGTACCGCTTTTTTTGTTTGAAATTAGCCTATTATCTATAGTATTTTTCTTATGAGCGATATTATTTTATACTAAAATACGTCAGCCTTTATAAGCAAAATTAACAGAATAAATGTGAATAAAAAAGAGTGATTTTTACTATTTGTCGAAATTCGTTTAAATAAAAAAAATATGAAGAAATCTCTTGAAATTAAACGTAAATTGTAGTATAATTATTAGAAATGTTATTAATTTGGAGGAGAGTAAATAATGCAGTTAAATGGCTCGCAGATTATTATTGAATGTCTTAAAGAACAGGGAGTAGATACGATTTTCGGATATCCGGGCGGTGCAATTTTAAATGTATACGATGAGTTATACAAGCATTCTGATGAGATAAGACATATTCTGACCTCACATGAACAGGGAGCGTCACACGCTGCCGACGGCTATGCAAGAGCAACAGGAAAGGTTGGTGTTGTATTTTCAACCTCAGGTCCCGGAGCAACAAATCTTGTAACCGGCATCGCAACAGCAAATATAGATTCAATCCCTGTTGTTGCCATAAGCTGTAATGTAGGAACATCACTTCTTGGTAAGGACAGCTTCCAGGAGGTAAATATCACAGAGGTTACAAAACCTATAACAAAGAAAAACTTTATTGTTATGAAGGTTGAAGATCTTGCGGATACAATTCGTGAAGCGTTTAAGACCGCAAAATCGGGACGTCCTGGTCCGGTGCTTATTGATATACCTAAGGATGTAACAGCTGCGGTTACTGAATATATACCGCATACACCGGAAAAGATTGAGCCGATAACATCTACAATTAATGAAAGCGATATAGAAAATGCTGTTGAAATGATTAAGGCTTCAAAGAAGCCATACATATTCGTTGGGGGAGGAGCAATTATATCGTCAGCTTCGGAGGAGCTTATAAGATTTGCTCATTTAATTGATTCACCGGTGTGCGATTCATTAATGGGAAAGGGCGCTTTTCCCGGAACAGATGAGCTTTACACCGGTATGCTCGGTATGCATGGAACAAAGACGTCAAATTTTGGCGTGAGTGATTGTGATTTATTAATTGCAGTGGGAACGCGTTTCTCTGACAGAGTATACGGAAACCAGAATAATTTTGCGCCGAAGGCAAAGAAGCTGCAAATAGATATTGATTCGAAAGAGATTAATAAGAATATCCGGGTTGATGCAACTGTTATGGGGGATGCGAAGATTGTTCTCGGAATACTCAACAGCCGTTTGGAACAGCAGAATCATTCTGAGTGGCGGAAAAAAATTAATGAAATGAGAGAAAAGTTCCCATTAAAATATCGTAAGGATATTTTGACCGGACCGGCAGTAATAGATGCTGTTTATAAGCTGACAAAGGGTGATGCTATTATTTCTACAGAGGTAGGTCAGCATCAGATGTGGTCTGCTCAGTTTTATTATTACAGTAAGCCGCGAACATTTTTAACTTCCGGCGGTCTTGGAACTATGGGTTACGGACTCGGCGCTTCAATGGGTGCGAAATGTGCTTTTCCAAATAAAACAGTCGTAAATATTGCGGGTGACGGCGGTTTCAGAATGAACATGAATGAAATAGCCTCAGCTGTCAGAAATAATATCCCGATTATTGAAGTTGTTATAAACAATAAAGTATTGGGTATGGTACGCCAGTGGCAGACATTATTCTACGGTAAAAGGTATTCGCATACTGTTCTTGACGACGCCGTTGATTTCTCAAAGGTTGCAGAGGCAATGGGGGCAGTAGGCATGACAGTTAAAACAATTGACGAGTTTAACGAAGCTTTTACAAAGGCTAAAGAATTAAATAAGCCTGTTGTAATTGACTGTATTATAGATAAGGATGAAAATGTATGGCCCATGGTTGCACCCGGTGAATCGATCAGTAAGGCATTTTCGCAAGAAGACATGGAGAATAAGTAATTACGGTGGTTTGGATTTTTTAGTAAATCAGTTCCCGAAGCATCAATTTGCATGAATAGGAGATCTATAATAAAAATAACAGCTGCGAAAACAATATGAATTATTTTCGCGGCTGTTACTTTAAGAGCCTATCCGTAATTAAATCAAGTACACCTTGCTTGCTGATTTTCCGACATATTGTCCCAAGAATCCTCGGTATGCGCTGGATTGTTGAAATAATCCGACTTTGCAATATGTACTTCTTTAATTACGGATACGCTTAATTTATATTTGCATTTTTTGGTAGATATTGATTAAATAATCATTTGACAGTTATTCAGTGTGAGCTTGAAATTCTAATTCAGCCTTAAACAAATCTCCGTCAACAGTGATTTTAAAGCTGCCGCCGCACAATTCTGTATAGCTTTTAGCTATCGCAAGTCCAAGACCATTTCCATCACCTGTTCTTGAACTGTCTCCTCTCACAAAACGTTCTGTAATTTCCTCTGCGTCAAAATCAAGAGGATTTTCGGAAATGTTACGAAATATCGCTGTCGCTTTTCCGTTTTCTTCAGATGTATTTATAAATACCCTTGTGCCCTTTAATGAATATTTTAAAATATTAACTATTAAGTTTTCAAAAACTCTTGAAAGCTTTTTTCCGTCTGCTTCAATAAACAGCTCTCCGTTAGTCTTTACAATAAAATCCAAACCTGATTTTTCAATATCTCCGTTCAGTTCACCCAATGCCTGATTAATTAACAAATTTATATCTAACTTTTCCATATCAACCTCAGCATTGCCGCTCTGAGCCTTTGAAATTTCAAAAAGCTCTGTACTAAGCTTTTTAAGCTGCTCACCCTTTTTTTGAATAATTGCAACATAGTCACGCGCTTCAGCCGGTTCCGGATTTAATTCCTCCAAAAGCTTTGCATAGCTTATAATTGATGTCAGCGGTGTTTTCAAGTCGTGCGAAACATTTGTTATAAGCTCTGCCTTCATGCGCTCTGAACGAACTCCGCGGTCTATTGCTTCTTTCATGCCTTCGCCCATTTCGTTTATTCTTTCTGCAACAAGCTTATAATCAGGGAATTTACAATCCTCTATCTTGTGGGCTGTGTTGCCTCCGCATATTTCCTCTACGCCACGGCGGATTTTGTATAAATCACTCATTCTCCTTACAATTAAATATACAAGTGCTATTGTCGCTATAATTGCTGTCAACGGACTCAAGACTGCAAGTGCGATATATATAAAAGCCGCAGCTATATAGATTGCTCCATATTTATCTTTTGCTGCTGAGTGAAGAACATATTTCATATGCTTTCCGCCAATA
The DNA here is from genome assembly GCA_030536655.1 of bacterium. Lineage (GTDB taxonomy): Bacteria > Bacillota > Clostridia > UBA1381 > UBA1381 > UMGS1958. The sequence continues at coordinate 3,325 of JAUNPN010000102.1, forward strand.
AATCTATTCCAGATATATTTTATTTTACGTAAAATAATAAATATAAACGTGTTCTTCCAAAAGCTATGATTTTTAATCTGTCGTACAAGCGAAAGTCCCAGCAGTGCACAAGGAACAAATCCAACGCCTACTGCCGATGCACTGTAGCCCGCAAGCTTTTCAGGAGTAAATGTATCAATAATCAATATATATATTAGAATAGCCGATATAACTGCTCCGATTAAAATAAGATTTGCCTCAACTTTAAGCTTATCAATATAATACATATGTATTTCATCCTCTTTGTATTTTCTTCCGGCAGTAATGATAAGATAAAACATTCCGCACAACAGAACTGCTGCCAGTATTGTCAGCTTCCGAATAAGAATTTCAGCTCTGCCGTCAGATGAATTTTTCTGAGATTTATACGAATCTGCATAGGCGCTTTTTAATGCAATAAAAATCTGATAATCGGCTGTTCCGGAAGGTGAAACACATGCTCCTCCTATATTTCCATAGTATGAGCTTTGCCCGTTTATTCTTTGACTGACGTTTGTATATTCTGCATCCAAAAACTTATTCTCATCAAATATGTCCTGATTCGTAATCAATATATTCTGTGACGGAACAGAAATATAATAGTCTAACTTGTCGCTGTTCATCTTTGCAGCTCTTTCAATCTCTAATACGTTCGTGAAAATTGGTTGTTCTGTCGCCGTCGGCTGTATCTCCTGAGTCACAATGGGTGTAGTATATACGTTTTCTTCAGAAGTCTCAGCGTCTTTACGATTATTTGAATTTCTTGCCGTTACTATTTGATCGTTTATTGTATTTAGAAGAGATTCTGCCGGATACTCAAAGTAATGACTATATTCCGCGTTATTCTCGGATATATAACTGTTTATTGCGGTATATGTTATCATTGCCGAACATATTGCACAAATTGTGATAACTGCCGTTTTAAATATGTTTGATAATAAAATTTTCTTCATGATTTTTCCTCCTCATTTTATGGGATTTTGAATATACAAGCTTATAACCTTAACCTTTCACCAATGCATTTGGGAAAAGAGAAGCAAGCAGATTGCCGTTATGAGGGGCGCTCGTACGCTGTAATTCAAGCTCCGAATGACGGCGAGATGTGCCGCATATCTTTTTCAAAACTTTAATAATCAGCTTTGTAGCCGATTCCCCACACAACCTTTATATATCTTGGCTCCTTCGGATTAATTTCAATCTTTTCGCGTATATGTCGGATATGTACGGCTATTGTGTTATCTCCTACAGGATTATCGTTCCAGAGATTCCGGTAAATTTCTTCTACGGAGAAAACGCGTCCCTTATTTCTACAGAGAAGCTCAAGTATTTTATACTCGCTCGGAGTAAGCCGAACCTCCGACCCATCTACCGTCACTGTTTTTGAGGCAGTATTAATTCTCAGTCCGCCCAGTATTATCTCATCCGGCTCTGCCTTCATAGAACCGAATTGAGTGTAACGTCTCAGCTGTGAGCGAACTCTTGCCATAAGCTCAGCCGGATTGAACGGCTTTGTGACATAATCATCCGCTCCGGCGGTAAGACCAAGAATTTTATCCGAATCCTCGGATTTCGCAGACAAAAGAATCACCGGCATATTCTTTCGTTCCCGCACCCTCATAAGTGCATGTATTCCGTCTAACTTCGGCATCATTATATCAAGTATCATAAGGTGTATGCTCTCGCTCATCACTATATCCAAGGCATCTAATCCGTTATATGCCGTAAAAACCCTGTATCCTTCCGCTTTCAGAAAAAGTTCTATACTTGTCGCGATTTCCTTGTCATCATCTGCTATAAGGATATTATATTGTTTCATTTTATTTCACTCCCTTTCTATAAAATAGTATATCGAACATCTATTAAGATTTTTATTATAAAATTCTTAAGATTTGCTTAATATTTATTTGTAATTTATTTATAGTTCTGTTCATATACTGTAAATGAGGTGGTTTCATTGCTATTTCTGACATTATTCACAGAATGGATAAATGCCGCGCTGCTGCTCACCGGATATGTCAGCTCCGGCGGTGCTTTTCCTAAATCGCTTACTCGTGAGGAGGAGGATAAGTACATCGACTTATACATAAATCACAATGATGAAAAAGCAAAAAACATATTAATTGAGCGTAATCTGAGACTTGTAGCTCATATTGCAAAAAAATATTCCGATGACAGAAACAGTGAGGATATTATCTCGATAGGCACCATCGGACTTATCAAAGGCATTAATACTTATCGTCCGGAAAAAGCGAAAAAGCTTTCAAGCTATATTTCGCGCTGCGCCGAAAACGAAATTCTCATGTATCTGCGTGCAACGAAAAAGCTTGGAAGCGAGGTTTCTATAGACGAAAGCATAGGAACTGACCGTGAAGGCAACAGTATGACTCTTGCAGACATCCTTACATCAGAGGATGAGGAAATTTCAGATCAGATAATGCGTAAGCTTGACACACGCAGACTATACAGTGCGATGATACGCGTGCTTTCACCGGATGAAGAAAAAATTATGCTTTGGCGGTACGGACTCGGCGGCACTAAAAAACGTACTCAGCAGGAAATTGCGGATGAGCTCGGTATAAGCCGCAGTTATGTCAGCCGTATTGAGAAAAGATGTGTGCAAAAGCTTGCTAAGGAATTAGGAGCAAATTAGTTCAACATAGCTCGAACCGTATGTCATGGTTCGAGCTTTCTTTTAATTCTTTATTATCACAGGGGATACTGTGTATTCGCTTCCCGCCATAAGAGCGCCCTTCTTTCGACATAGTGCCGCCGCTTCGGAAGCCCTTACCTCTGCCTTAAATATTTCATCAGGCTTGAAATCCGCTGTTTTTACAATTATAGGCAGCATTGATTTCTTTTTCATCTCTTTTAAAACTGCTTTTCCTTTTTCATTCATTCCCAGCACTCTTATATATGACGGTGTACTCCCGCACAGTTCCTTTGTGAGTCCCAAAAATGAACTGAGCACTGTTCTTCTTATGCGGCTCATCGTGTATCTCTTTGATTTTACTGCTGCACATATGGCTTTAAATCCATAATTCTTTTTTGCCGATGAAATTATTCGATTTTCGAGTCCTTCATTTATATCATTTATTTCTGACAGATATTCCGGTGTTACTGTTCTTAAATAATAAGTTATTGCAGTATCGAGCGCATCCAGAGAATATACTTCAAAATCGTTCTCAGGAAGAAAAGCGTCCGTATTTTTCCCTTCAGCTATAAGCTGCCTTGCTGCGGTTGCTGATATTATATTGCTTTCTGAGGATATACTGTGAAAATCATTTGTGCGCTTAATTGTATAAGGTCTGATACTGCTGCCGGTATAAATCAAAGCTCTTATATATTCCACTGCCAAAATATTATTGGGCTTAGACAATATATCTTCATGTATCAATCCATTATAAGCCTCTGCCCTTGCAGCCGGGTAACTTATGCCGCAAGAATTCAGCTTGCGAATTCTTTCTGACGTCTCAGCACTTTCATTTTCCAAAAGCATTGCCGCTTTTATCAGCTCGTCTGCATTACCGGATTCCGAACCGAACACGAGAGCGTCTGTAACTCCTGTTTTGTTAAGAGTCTCAATTGCTCCATAAGCAAATTTCTGTGCAGTATTAAGCGCATAAATAACGGGCAGTTCTATCACAAGATCGGCACCGTGCTTCAATGCCGCGGCAGCTCTTGAGTGTTTATCCGTAATGGCAACATCTCCGCGCTGAACAAAGCTTCCGCTCATTATAACAATTACTGCGTCAAAATCCTTTTTAATTTCTTTAAGAATGTATTTATGACCGTTATGAAACGGATTAAACTCAGCTACCAGACCCGCTGTCCGCATTTTGACTCCTTTTTCTATATTCCTCTAAAAATCTAATATCTTCATCGTTTAAATCCGCCGTTTCAAGCATATCCGGTCGTTTCTTAAATGTATTTATAAGCGACTGTTCGTGCTTCCATTTTACAATATTTGCATGGTGACCGGAAAGCAGTATCTCCGGAATTTCAATTCCGTGCCATTCTCTTGGCTTTGTATACTGAGGATATTCCAAAAGCCCGTTAAAATGTGATTCGTCAGAATATGATTTTTCCTCGGCAAGAACTCCCGGAATAAGCCTTGAAACGGCGTCAATTACAGCCATTGCCGGAATTTCTCCGCCGGTAAGCACAAAGTCGCCGATAGATATTTCAGTATCTATAATTTCATCAAGAACTCTCTGGTCAACTCCCTCATAATGCCCGCAGAGAATTACAATGTGACTATTTTCATTATTGGAAAGCTCCACTGCACACTTCTGATCAAATACTCTGCCTTGAGGTGACATATATATTGTAAGCGGCTTATATGGAAGTCCATTTGCAATTGACATATATGCGTCATATATCGGTTGTGCCTGCATCAGCATTCCGCCTCCGCCGCTGAACGGAGTATCATCAACGCGCCTATGCTTATCCTTTGTGAAATCACGTATGTCAATAAAATTTAATTCCAGTAATCCGGCGGTTCTTGCTCTGCCGATAATACTGTTTCCGAGAACCGCTTCAAGCATATCCGGAAAAAGAGTCAGTATATCAAACCGCATCATCAGTCATCAAGTCCTTCCATAACATGTACTGTCACACGATTATTTTCTATGTCAATATTCTTTACACATTCTCCGATTACGGGAAGGAGAAGATTTTTCTTCCCGTCACGCTTTACTTCATAAACGCTGTTGGCGCCGGTGTTAAAAACATCCGCTATTATACCGATTTTTTCATCCTTATCCTCGTCGTATACATCAAGTCCGAGAAGATCAACAATATAGTGCATACCATCGGGAAGAGGAGGCAGCTGTTCTCTGTCCGCAAGAAGAATAAGGTTCTTATATTTTTCCGCTTCTTCAATTGAGGTTATCTGCTCAAGCTGTAATATAATATTATTCTTCTGATATTTTATATTCTTTATATCAAGACGTTCATCGCCCGTCTTTTTTTTTACCCACACATATTCTATTTCTTCAAATACCTCAGGATAATCTGTCCATGTAACTGCCTTTACCTCGCCGCGCAGTCCGTGTGTGTTTATTATTTTTCCAACCTCTAATCTGTTCATTATATTTAAGTATCCTCCATTTTTATTCATTTCTTCGGTTTTTGTACTGTTTTTGTATCCTAACTGTTATTGAAAGTCTATCCGTAAATTAGATTAAGCACACCATGCTTAATGATTTTCGTCATATTGTCAAAAAATCCTCGGTATATGCCGGTATGCATCGAATTTTCACGCTTATTATCTTCTTTTAGATTTAAAGGTTCTTCTTGGTTTGTGCATAAATTTTACATTATGACGTTTACCTGAAAGCCTTCGATTAAAAAGACCGCTTACACTGATTTTTTTTGTATGCCGCTTGCCGTTTAAACGAAATAGATCGTCTATGTTTTTTCTCTTAAAGGAGAAGTTAAATTCAAAAAAGTTCTTTGGTGTAGAAATTCTCTGGTTTCGGCTTAATGCGTCACCTTTTTCATCGGTCAGAGATATTCTTTCCTTTACAACAGAACTTATTGCAGCCGTTAAATAGACGATAGGAAAAATAACCATAAGTCCGGCACGAAGGCTAAAAAATGACAACGTAAGAAGATATACAAAAGCTGCAAGCTGCCATGCGAGCGTAAACACACCTATTATGATACATATCAATTTTGACTGTTTGGTTTTTATTTTGTATAATGCAAGTATGGATACCAATATATGTATAATTCCACAAACCACAAAATATATTCCGCCGTTTATAAAATGAAACAACTCCCTGTTTCCGATGTAATCATTAATCATATCAGAATATCCAAACGTAGACAAAAAGCCTGTAATAATAGAAAAAAATCCTACAATAATCATTCCAAATGCAGTTAATTGCAGGACTCTGTTTGATTTCAGCATAGTTTCCTCCTTAAAAATATTGTCTTAGACGATTGTAAAACTCAAGAAATCCTATAAGTGCGCTATTTTCAGAAATTTATATTTATTCGTTTTCTCTGCTTTAAACAAATAAATATGCACACAATCACTGAAACATCAACAAATATGGCATTCCTAAGATTGGAGTTTTATAATTATCTAAATATATGTTTACTATAATAATTATACTATAAGAGATCTTTTTTGTAAAGAGAAATTATTATTTTTGTGTGTAAAATTTTATAGTAACAAATTGTCAGCCATGTTAAAATCATTTATGGACTATCAAATAAGTGGTAAGTTGTATAAGATTTGAATAGAATTTGAATAGCATTTAAATTTTGTGAAGCTTTACGCAGAATTTTGCAACACCATAAAACAAATGCAAAGCGGCAGAGAAACCTGTTAAACTGTATAGGGCGTACGACTGCGCCCCTCATAACGGCAATCTGCCTGCTTCTCTTTTCCCAAACGCATTGGTGAAAGGAGTTCAGATTATAGGTTTGAAAGAAATTCATATTAAACAGTGAAACTTGCAAATTATTGAACTTAAGAATCTGGGAGGGGTAATTGTGAAACAGATACATCATCAGAATTTGACTAATGCAGCAGAATATATGACCAGAAAAGAGGCTGCGGAGTATTTAAAAGTGTCTATTGTTACAGTAGATAGACTTATAAACCGCAAGGATTTTCATGGTAAGGTAAATATAGGAAGCAGAGTGCTGATTATCAAGAGTGTACTGGATAATTACTTAAAAGCAAAAGCAAGTTAAAAAAGGTATTGAACCCATCGGTACGTTGTGTTATATGTATTGATGGTTGCTGTGTTTTGCCGGAAGGAGGTAGAATGAACGATGGCAGGACAGAAACGGTGTGATGGAGAAGGAAGTATTCGAAAAAGAGTAAAAAACGGAAAAAACTATTGGGAAGGACGATATACCAATGAAGAAGGAAAGCAGAAAAGCGTTTCGGCAAAGGCACAAAAAGAATGTCGTGATAAGTTAAAAAAGGCAATAGATGATGCAGAACGAAAAAAAGCCGCCGCTTCATCGAACTGTAAATATGCCCCATCAATGACGTTAAACGAGTGGGCTGATATATATTTTAATGTGTTTAATACAAACATTAGTGAAATAACGTTTAATTTAAAAAAGTTATGGTCTTATGATTACATTATAGCTCCAAAATTGGGGAATACATCATTAAACAAGATTAGCAGGAACGATGTGTTAGATTTAATGCACTCTATGAACAATGATTATGCCCATGAAAGCATTGAACATATAATGCGGATAATGAGAGAACTGTTGGGGTGTGCGGTTCGTGAAGGAGTTTTAGAGAATTCGGTGGCGAGAAATATAGAAGTTGTAGGCGGAAGAAAAGCACAGCCAAAAAGAGAGCTTACGCAGCAAGAGATTGACTTGTTTCTTGAGTATGCCGGTAACAAAAGAGAGGACTTTGTCTTGGCTTTTCAAATAATGTTAAATACAGGAATGCGTTGCGGTGAAGTAATGGCGCTGACATGGAAGGATATTGATAAGGATTATACATATATAGATATTAACAAGACGGTTAATAAGCTACGGAAAATAGCTCCCCCAAAGACAAAAAAATCTATAAGAAAAGTTCCGATAAACTATTTTTTGAGGTCAGAGCTTAAAAAGAGACGTGAACAGGTATTAGAAATGATATCGGCATCTTCAGATATAGCAATAGATGACGAATATGTTATAACGCAAAACGGAAGGTATTTAAAATTGAAGATGTCAGAACCGTCAATGGTGTGGTGCTTCAACTCGTGGATAAGACACATAATCTCAATGAAAATACGAAAAGATCATCCGGAGTATCCGATGTTCTCATCTCACTATCTCAGGCATACATTTGCGAGCAGGGCGGCATACAGCGGAATGCCGTTGCTGTATCTGCAAAAGATATGCGGATGGACGGACGCTTCCATGCTGAGTAGAGTTTATGGGCACATGAATGCTGAGCAGAGTTATCAGGCTATGAGTAAGATGCCTGCGGTAATAATGGAGGTATGGCATGAGTAAAAAGGCAAACGGACAAGGAAGCGTCAGAAAAAAGAACCGAAAAGATAGAGTGTATTGGGAAGGAAGATACACCAATGAAGAAGGAAAGCAAAAAAGCATATATCGAGATACAGAGGCTGAGTGCAAGAAAGCTTTAAAAGAGGCTATTGCTGAAGCAGAACTAAAGAAAAAATTAAAAGAGAAAGACTTGGCATATAATCCTGATGTTATATTGAATGAATGGGCAGAAATATGTTTTTCAAGGTTATTAACGAATCTAAAGCCTCAAACGATAAGTAATTATAGACGAATTTATAAGTATTACTGGAACGAAAGATTAGGTCAAAAAAAGATTAAGGAAGTGAGTCGTATAGAAATACAGACAATAATCAATCAGAAAGCAGAACAGGGTAATACCCATTCTACAATAAGAACTGCGATAATTATACTGAGTAAAATATATAATTTGGCGATTATGGAACACTTGATAGAAAAGACGCCTGTTGACAAAGTTAATCTTAAATTAGGAAAAGAAAAAACAGAAAAGTTTGCATTGACAGACGAACAGATTCAACAATTACTACAAGCAATGTCCTCAAATAGAAGTAAACATTATATACTGGCAGTATTGATTTTACTAAACACCGGTTTGCGGGCAGGAGAGATATTGGCAATAACTTGGGCAGATTTTATAGATGACTTTAAATTTGTTCACATAACTAAAACGGTAGTCAATAACAAAAACTTATCTACACCAAAAAATGAATACTCAAGAAGATTTGTACCTATTCATCCGGAGATGAGGAAGATAATTACAAAATACAAGGAGAGACTAATAGAAAGCGGGACATATTTGGAACATGCCCCGATTATATGTAACTGTTTTAAAAAAAAGTGGGAAAAGAAAGATGGTTTTTTAACAGTATCATACTTTAATAAGTGGCTAAGCAGACTGTGTATAAGCATACAAAAAGAACATCCGGACTTTCCTGATATATCAAGCCATTATTTTCGACATACATTTGCAAGCAGGGCAGTGAAATATGGAATGCCGTTAATATACTTGCAAAAAATATGCGGGTGGAGTTCGATGGATATGATTAACAAGGTTTATGTGCATACGGAGTTTGAACAAATGAGTATGGCAATGAATCAAATGTATGAAAAACAAATAACTCAAAATTTGTTAGGGAACTGTTAGGGTACGAAAGCCAAAAAATATTTAATCGCAAAATAAAAAGCCGATAAAAGGCAAAAATTGAATGGTATTTAAAAGATAACACTGTAACTGTATTGAAGGAATTAATTTACGGCTCACTTAAGCCAAAAGAAATTACAATATATACATTGAATGATGAAAACAGTATTGAATATATGGTGCGTTCGCTGAAAAATCAATATCCTGAAACGGCAATAACAATTCAAGACGGCGGTTCAGAGGATAAAACACTTGAGATCGCCGATAGACTTGGGGTAAAAATGAAGCAGTAAATGAAAACGGAGGATAATACTAAATTAGTTACTTAGTGGTAGAATAGAAAACAGACAAGTTAAAGCTTTCGGAAAAGCAGCATATGTGATATAATAATAACATATGAG
>JAUNPN010000103.1 GCA_030536655.1 bacterium
CGGCAAGATGCGACGCTTATCTTTTTCACTTTTCCGTTTGGGAAAAGTGAAGCAATCAGATTGTCGTCTGAAGCGACGCCGACGTATGTTTATACTTCAAGTCGCTGAAGGCGGCAAGATGCGCCGCTTGTCTTTTTCCAAACTTGATTTTATTCATTTTTTGTATAATCATCTAATTAGACGAAAACTATACGAAAAAGTTCCATTTATAATTTTATATAATTATGACCATAATAAACACAGACAGCAATACAAAAATGTGCAAAAAGGAGAAAAACATGAAAACATTATCAAATCTCTTTGCGGCAGCAATGATAATTTCAATGCTTGCTGCCTGCGGAAACAATAATTCACCCGCACCTGCGGAAACAGATACCGCAACCGCGGCGCCTACAGCAGCAAGCTCAATGCCTTCGCCGACACCGGGCATTAACGACAACAACGACAGCAATGCCGGAAATGACATGGATAATGCCGCAAACGATGCAGGAAATGCAGTTAAAGACGCCGGCAACGCTGTCAAGGATGCAGGAAATGCAGCCGGAAATACAGTTAAAGGTGTAACCGATGCTGTCGGAGATACTGTCCAGGGACAGTAAATATTATATTATGTAAACCGAACACCCGAAACGTCACAGAGAGAACGTTCCGGGTGTTCGGTTTACATAACTTTTTGATATCTTATATCCTCTCCGTACAGAACACTTATGATAAAGTACTCCGCGAGCCTCGAAATAAATCTTGTACTGTATTTCTTCTGTAATTCCTCAAGACTGTAATTTGTACTTATAACGGTTTTCTTTCCGAGGTGAATACGCTCATTCAGTATTTCATCAAAAAATGAGCTGTTCATCTGATTATCATTTTCCGTTCCAAGGTCATCAATTATCAGCAAATCCGCATTATAGACATAATAAAGCTTTTCATCATCCTCCTCACGTCCGAACTTGTAATCCTCCATAAGTCTGAAAAGCTTTACCGCTCTTACCGAAAGCACTGTTTTTCCCTGACGCCTTAAAGCTCCCTCGACACAATTCGACAGAAAGCTCTTTCCCAAGCCCGGATTCCCGATAAATATCAGCCCTTTTGTTTCATTGTCAAAATTATCACATAGCTTTTTTGCTCTGCCTGCCGCATTTTTTGCAGCTTCGCGCGGATTTTTCCCGTTTTCATTTTCATCCGGATAATAATCCAGCCGAAATGCTCTGAATTTTTCCTTTTCAAGCAGGGCTATATGCTCTGTGCTTCCGAAAGCCTCGTCTATTATTGCCTGCTCAAAACAGCAGCAGCGTTTTCCGTTAGGTTTGTACCCTGTATCCGAGCAAATTCCGCATTCATATCTCGGCTCTCTGTAATTTTCCGGAATTCCGTAATCCTTAAGAAGCTCTGACTTCATCGCTTCAAGCTCGTTGAATTTTTGTTTAAGCTCAGCATTGTACTCAGCCGCCTTATCCGGCTCAGCCGCTATGCGCCTTACATTTTCCATGCCCAGTCTTGAAAATTCATTTTCTATTTCCTCTATTTTCGGATACTTGTCATAAACAGAGCGTATCCGCCTGCGTTTCTCCGAATCTGCCCGGCTTCGCTTTTCTTCAAACGCTGTCTTGACCCTCGCAAGGATTTCACTGTCTGCCATTTCAGCTCACCTTCTCTCATTTTCTCAAAATCTCCGCAATCTGATCCTTCTTTTCCAAAATTTCATCAAACCTGCGGATGTATTCGAGCGGATCCTTAAAGTTAAAAATTCTCTCTATCCTGTCTCCCATAACAAGCTTTGTGGAGCCGCCTCCGCCAAGTGCGATAATTGTCTGCTTTTCCTCCATGATGTTGATATTATATGTGCTCATGTATCCCGGCTTCGCGTATCCCACATTTTCAAGATTTCCGCTGCTGTTTTTCTGGCGGTACATATAGTATGGCTCTCTCCGGGTTTCCTTCATTCGCTTCTGAGTATACGCAAGCATTTTATTCATCTGCTCCGCTTCAGTCAAGCGCTTATTTTCACTGTGTCTGAAATCCGCCGCTCTTTTTACGCACAATGAATGAACCGTTATATCCTCCGGATCCAGCTTTATTACTTCATCAAGGCTGTATTTGAACATCTCAAAATCCTCGCCCGGCAATCCGGCAATTAAATCCATGTTTATATTTTTTATGCCTACCCGCCGCGCAGTTTCAAAGCAATCCCTTATCATCTGCGGAGAATGAGTTCTTCCCACTCTTTTAAGAGTGCGCTCATTCATACTCTGCGGATTTATGCTGATTCGGTCAACTCCTCCATTTTTTGCGGCAGCCAGTTTTTCCTCCGTTATAGTATCCGGTCTGCCCGCTTCAAGAGTAAACTCCTTTATTTTTGAAAAATCAAAATGTTTGTGGAGTCTGTCACAAATTCTTGTAATATTCTCTGCACTGAGAGTTGTAGGGGTTCCGCCGCCTATATAGATATTATCGGCATATGCGCCGATTTTATTAATAATTTCCGCAGTTTTATCAATTTCAAGCAGCAGCTTATCCACAAACTCAGGCATATATTTTCCGCTCGTACGTATATCGGTAGACACGAATGAGCAATACACACAGCGTGTCGGACAAAACGGAATTCCGATATAGATACTTACACTGTCAGGTGCGATTTTCTTTAGCAAAAGCTCCTCATTTTTCGCCACCGTTAAGGCAAGCTCTGTTTTTTCACTGCTGACCTCATATACCTCCCGGAAAATTCTGCGCGTTTCATCTTCCGAGCAGCCGTTCTCCATCATTTCGCGCGCATTTTTAGCCGGCCGAATTCCGCACATAACTCCCCACGGCAGACTTATGTCAACTGATTGTTCCGCAGCATGATAAAGAGAGCGCGTACATGACGCTGTAAAAATCTTTTTCCTCATACGCTCGCTTGAATTTTCCGAATCAAATTCAAACCAATGATCGTAAAAATATACACTTCCGTTACGGTTTATCTGCGTATACACATTTATTTTTTTATCCGCATACTTAAAGTCAGAGAAAATCTCAGCATCATCTTCTTCGCCGAAAAAAATTCCCGCAAAAAGGCGCATTTCATACGGACATTCATAACCGTTCTGTATTATAAGCATATATTACTTCTCCGGAACTATGAAGTTGAATTTTTTCTCATAGCCTATACTCGTTGAATTATCGTGCCCCGGATAAACAATCAGGTCATCGTCAAGCGTATAGAGCCTTGTTCTTATTGAATTTTCAAGCTGAGCCTGATTTCCGGTCGGTAAATCCCAGCGTCCGCAGTTTCTCAGAAAGAGAGTATCTCCCGAAAAAACAGCTCCGCCGATTATGAAACAGGTCCCGCAGTTTGTATGTCCCGGAGTATATATGCACTTTACACAAAGATTTCCGGCATAAAATTCCTCATTATCCAAAAGAATTTTTTCAGCCGGCTTTGCCGAAATCTCCCTCCCTAAACCGGCATAGGTCAGATTAATATCGGGATCTCCGATATTAATGCTTGCCCATTTTCCGGCAGCAAGAGGAGCGCCGGTCAGTGTGCGGATTTCTTCAAGATATTGAATATGATCATAGTGACAGTGTGTGACCATGATATATTTAATATTAATTCCCTCTCTGTCCGCTCTTTCCTTTATTCCGTCCGCGTCATATCCGGGGTCGATTACAACACCGTCCATTGTGTTTTCATCATACACAATATAGCAATTTTCCGAGGATCGGTAGTTTTCCAGAATTATTACTTTCATAAGTTTATTCTCCCGCTGTCTTTATTAATTATATAATCTTACCGGAAGTATCATATACACATACGAATCATCTCCGGTCAAGGATTTTATAAAGCAGCCCGACGTTGGAGCGCTGAATTCCATCCGAATAAGCTCATCATCGCATACTCCCATCGCGTCAAGAAGAAAACGACAGTTAAATCCGATTTCAAGCTCTCCTCCTTCAATTTCAGCCTTAATGCTGTCGTGAACCTGACCCTTTCCGGTTATACATGAAATATCCAGCTTATCATATCCCATATTCATTCTTACCGGTACCTTATTGTCGGTTGATGATGATAATTCATCATTTATGAGAAGAATCGCCCTTTCAAGACTGTCCATAAACACACGCTTATTCACTTTCATAACAATCGGATTTACAGCTGAAATTATAGCCTCGTATCTAATAAATTCACCGTCGAGAAGTCTTGTGATGAATTTAAATTCTCCGAATTCAAAGAGCAGCTTTCTGTCGCCGACTATTACTTTGATTTGATTTTCACTGTCACGCAGAATTTTTAAAAGCTCGCGAAGTGTCTGACCGGGAACAACAATTTTTATATCGTCCACCTTTTCCTTAAGCTCTTCTTTTATTACCGCTATTCTGTGACTGTCTGTAGTTACCACATTCAGGCAGTTATTTTTTATATCAAATAATGCTCCTGTCAGCACCGGTCTTTTTCCCTCGCTCACCGCAATGAAAGGAATTGATTTTCTTATGAGCTTTTTCAGAGTCTGTTCTTCAAGCGAAAAGCTGAATTGTTCGTTAAGAACCGGAGTCTGAGGAAATCCGTCAACATTTTGACCCTGGATGTTAAATTCACTGAATCCGCCGCTTATTTTTGTAATATTATTTGTTTCGTTTACATCAATAGTGACTTCTCCTTCAGGCATTTTTCTTATAATTTCTCCGAATATTTTCGAGGCAAGAGCTACCGAGCCTCCTTCGGAAACATGACATTCAAGCTTGTATTCTATATTTATATCTACATTTGTTCCCGCTAAAATTATATGTGACGAGTCTAACGATTCTATTTTTATGCATTCGAGTATCGGCATAACACTTTTGGGTGATATTGCGCGCTGAACGACATTTACAACATCCATGAGTTTTGCTTTTGAGCAGATAAATTTCATTTCGGTTACTCCTTTTCTGTCATAATTTGTTTTCGCATGTATATATAGATACATATATACATATATAAATCATAAATATTATATAATTTATAATAATAATAGTAATAAGGGCGTGGATTTGCTGAAAAAGCGGTTTTTTCTCAGAAAAACACTGAAAAAACGGTGTAGATAACCGTGTTAAATATTGCTTAATAACCGGCGTATTTTTTCAATGCTGTTCACAGTGCGGAAAAAATTAAAAAATCCGCAGTAAATTTTATCCTCAATTTATCAGCTGACTTTTCATCGGTAAAACCACGGCTTTTTCATCAGCTTATCCACAGGTTATTCACACTGTTACTGTGATTTCAGATCCTTTGTTATATATGAAACGGCTTTATTAAGCGCGTCATCTTCGCTTAGACGTTTTTCTATTTTTTTTACATTGTGCATTGCGGAGGTTCTGTCCTTGGCAAAAGCCTCGCCTATCATGGCATAATTCATATTTGCAAGCTCGCTGCACAGATACATCGCAACCTGACGGGGAACGATAAATTTTTTTTCACGCTTAAGCCCTGTGATTTCTTCAGCAGGAACATTGTAGTATACAGCAACTCTGTCAATAATTTTATTTGGAGTAATTTGTACAACCCCTCCGTTAGGAACAAGAGAATCGATTACTTCGCGCGCGGCATCGAGAGTTATCTCGTGCTGAGAGATTTCGGAAACCGATATAACCTTATTTAAAGCGCCTTCAAGCTCTCGGATATTTGTTTTTATCCTATCGGCGATGAGGTGCAGAACCACATCGGGGATTTTCACATTATGCTCATCCGCTTTTTTCTTTAGAATAGCAACCCTTGTTTCAAAATTAGGTATTGAAATATCAAATGTAAGTCCCTGTCCGAAACGGGTTCTTAAACGTTCTTCAAGCTTGACAAGCTCGTTCGGCATACGGTCGCTTGTCAAAACAATTTGTTTGTTTCTGCCGTAGAGGTCGTTGAAGGTATGGAATACCTCCTCCTGAAGTCCTTCTTTGTTTTCAAGAAACTGCACGTCGTCGATTAACAGAACGTCAACCCCGCGGTATTTACGCTTGAATTCCATTGATGTTTTTGAAACGATTGAGTCAACGAACTCGTTCATAAACTGTTCGCTTGTTACATATATTATCTTATATTCGGGATTGAGTTTTTTTATTTCATTGCCTATAGCGTGCATAAGATGCGTCTTGCCGAGTCCGCTGTTTCCGTACAGAAAGAACGGATTATGAGCGATACCGGGTTTTTCGGCGGCAGAGCGTGCAAAAGCGGCAGCATAGCGGTTAGATTCGCCTACGACGAAGCTGTCAAAGGTATATTTAGGGTTAAGCGTACCTTCTTCAGTCACGTAAGAATCCTCGGACGGGGAAAGAAATTCATCAACCTCGCTGTCCAAAAGAAGCTTCAGGGTGTATTTGTTTCCGGTCACCTGCTCAAGCGCGCTTTCGATAAAGCCGCGGTAACGTAGGTTTATCATATTTTTGCTTATAGCGAGCGCGACCGAAACAACAAAGATGGAATCGGTACACGAAACCGGCTTTATCTGCTGTATGTATACTCTGTATGCGATTGATGAATTTACAGCCGCCTTAATGTATACAAGAGCCTTATCCCAGATATCTTTTGTATCCATAGGATATTTATACCTCCATTCAGAAAAATCTAATAATACTATTATATAATATCAGATTTCAGTGTAAAAATCAAGTAAATTTATAAAAAAATAGTTGAGAAATTTATGAACTTAATGTATAATAAAAGTGAATACATAATGCAGCATCTAAAACTTGGTTTTTGGATGCTTAAGTTAAAAGAAGGGATTAATGATGCCAAAATATAAGATATTCTCAGCGATTGAACTGGGTTCGGCAGCGGTTATAATGAAGATTGCTCAAATAAGCAGGAAAAACGGCGTTGAAATTATTGAGTCGGTCAGATATAATATTTCTCTCGGTTCTGAGGTTTATCGCTGCGGACGAATAAGTGAGGAAACGGCAGAGGAAATCTGCGGATGTCTGGAAAAATGTACGGAGATTATGAAGGGTTTAGGCGCGGAGGAATATGTGTGCTATGCGACAACGGCTGTGAGGGAGGCGGAAAATAAGGATTATTTTATTGATCGTATTAAGATTCGGTGTAATATAAAGGTAAGAATAATAAGCAGTGCGGAGGAAAGCTTTCTGCATAATAAGGCGTTTGCGCTTGGATGCGCGGAGTTTGACGAAATTATTGCGAGAGGAGCGGTTATTGTTGACGTAAATTCCGGAAATACACAGGTATCCTATTATGATTGCGCGCAGCTGAAATTTTCTCAGGCTATGCCGATTGGGTCGTTAAGAGTGCTGGAGCTTCTCGGAGACGTCAGCAGCTCACCGATAGGATTTTCGGGACTGCTGGAGGATTATATACGAACGAGGGTCGAAAATGACAAGGCAACATTTTTTAAAACCGGCGGATATGCATATATTGCAATGACAGGCTCACAGGCGGGAGTTATAAAGAGGATATGCGGGGACGAAAACGGAGAGGTTACCGACAGGCAGATGGAGCAGGTATATGAGCTTCTGAAAAACAGCCATCCGGAGGAAATAAGTGAAAAATACGGAATTTCTTACGGGGAGGCAGAACTGTTGTTCCCGACAGTAATTATATATAGGATGTTTGCCGCCAATCAGTGCGGAAAGAGTATAATGCTTCAGGAAATTTCAACCGCAAGCGGAATGTGCGTGGAGTTTGCGGAAAAAAACGGCTATACACATACTCGGCATAGATTTACGAACGACATAATTTCCGCGGCGAGAAGCTGTGCGGCGAGGTTTAACGTAACGGAAAGCAGCAGCCGCGCAGCGGAGGAATACGCGGAGGTTATATTTAATTCATTGTCAAGACGCTTCGGGCTTACGAAGCAGCAGCTTCTGCTGCTGAAGCTTGCAGTTATATTTGCGGACACAGGAAAATATATTAATCTTAATGGATACGCTATGCACTCGTGCAGAATTGTGAAATCAAATCCTATCCTCGGAGTTCAGAAGGAATATTTAAATGTAGTCGCGTATGCGGTGGGAATGCTTGAGGGAGAAATTGAGGACGAAGAATACAGATACCTTCCTCTTGAGGAAAGAGTGCTTGCATCAAAGCTCAGTGCAGTATTAAGGGTTGCGCGGGCGATGGATGTGTCGCACAAAAGTAAGCTGGACGATCTTAAGGCTTCCGTTAAGGACGGTGTGTTAAGGCTGAGCGCGGATACAAAGTCGGATATTACGGTTGAGAAGCTTGCGTTTGAGGATGCGGTTCCTTTCTTTAAAGAGGTATTCGGCTTAAAAGCAGAATTGACAGCAAGAAAGAAATAAAGGAAGGGATAATAATGAACAATTTTATGATACCGGAAAATTATATAAACCGTGAGCTTTCATGGCTTGATTTTAATATGCGTGTTCTTTGCGAAGCACGTGATAAGGCTCATCCGCTTTTTGAAAGATTGAAGTTTCTCGCAATAACCGGATCGAATTTAGATGAATTTTTTATGGTGAGAGTAGCTTCGCTGAAAAATCTTGCACATGAAAAATACAAGAAGAAGGATGCGGCAGGTATGACTGCTCAGCAGCAACTCGATGCGATTTCGCAAAAAACACACAGCATGAGTGAAATGCAGTACAGCACCTATTCCCGTTCGCTCCTGCCTGCGCTGGCAATGGAAAATATTTCGGTAATAAACAGAGAACAGCTTAATGATGAACAGCGCGGATTTGTGAGGAAGCTGTTTGAAAATGAAATTTATCCGGTGCTTACGCCTATGGCGGTTGATTCCTCAAGACCGTTTCCGCTTATTCAGAATAAGGTTCTGAATATCTGTGCGCTTATAAGCAAGGAAAATAAAAAAGCAGCCTTTGCGACTGTTCAGGTGCCGCAGAGTGTTCCGAGACTTATACGGCTTCCGGATAGGAACGATAAGCATACTTTTATACTATCGGAAGAGATTATCGAGGAATTTATGCCGCGTCTTTTTAACGGCTTTGAAATAGAGGACAGTGCGGTTTACAGAGTAATGCGTGACGCGGATATTCCTATAGATGAGGATGACGGTGAGGATTTGCTTCTTGAAATTGAAAAAAATCTGAAAAAACGAGAGCGATCCGGAGTTATACGTCTTGAAGCGGAAAGCGGAATTTCAAAAAGGCTGCTTGAAATCTTAAAAAAGGAATTAAAAATAGGAAAAGAAGATATTTATAAAATACCGGGACCGGTGGACATAACATTTTTGAATAAACTGTATTCGGAGCGGGGATTTTCACGCTTTAAATATAAGCCGTTTGAGTCACAGCTTCATCCGAGACTGCGCGGGGAAGTGAATATATTTGATGAAATACGCAGAGGGGATTTGCTGTTTCATCATCCTTATGACAGCTTTGATTCGATAGTAAGACTGGTGCGTGACAGCGCGGAGGATGATAATGTGCTTGCGATTAAGCAGACCTTATACAGGGTAAGCGGACATTCGCCTATTATAGCCGCGCTGATAAGGGCAGCGGAAAACGGCAAGCAGGTAACAGTGCTTATGGAACTGAAGGCAAGATTTGACGAGGGAAATAATATTGTGTGGGCGCGTAAGCTTGAAAAGGCGGGATGCCATGTAATTTACGGATTAATGGGTTTAAAAACTCATTCGAAGATAACAGAGGTTGTTCGCCGGGATGATGACGGTATAAGGCGGTATGTGCATCTTGGAACAGGAAATTACAATGATGTTACCGCACATTTCTATACTGATATGGGAATACTGACCTGCCGCCGTGAAATCGGTGAGGATGCGGGCGCGTTCTTTAATATGCTTTCGGGATTCTGCGAGCCGGATAAATGGAAGCGGCTGATTGTCGCGCCTATTTGGCTGAGAAAGAAAACGGAGGAAATGATAGAACGTGAAATAAAGAATGCAGAGCAGGGAAAGGAAGCGCGTATTGTCGCAAAGATGAATTCGCTTGTAGACCCGAAGATAACGGCGCTGCTTTACAGGGCGTCATGCGCCGGAGTTAAAATTGAGCTTATAATCAGAGGAATCTGCGTTCTGCGCGCAGGTGTTCCGGGACTGTCGGAGAATATAAAGGTTCGCTCAATTGTGGGGCGGTATTTGGAGCATACGAGAATTTATTATTTTTTCAACGGCGGCAGAAAAGAGGTATACTGCGCAAGTGCGGACTGGATGCAGAGAAATCTTAACAGACGGGTTGAGATAATGTTCCCTATTGAAGATGAAGAACTGAAAAAAGAGGTAATCGGCGTGCTTGATATTCAGCTTGCTGATAATATGCGTTCGTATATTCAGCATGACGGTGAGTATAAGAAGGCGGATTTAAGAGGACATAAAAAGCTCGATTGTATGGAATATTTCATGAAGCAGGCTCTTGACGCGGCAAAGCAGGATTCTGAGAAAAAGCAGAGAAACAACAGGTTTGTACCGATGGAAACACCGGCGGAATGAACAGATATAACGGAGGTAAAGAGATGAGAAAGGTGTTAATTACCGGAGGCAGCCGCGGAATCGGCGCGGCCTGTGTACGCCGTTTTTCGGCTGAGGGATTTGAGGTATATTTTAACTATACATCAAACGACAAGGCGGCGAAGAAAATAATGGAGGAAACAGGAGCACAGGGGTTTAAGTGCAATGTGTCAAACAGCTTATCCGTTAAAAAGATGATAAATATGATAGGCGGTGTGGATATTTTAATAAATAACGCGGGAATATCGAGGATAAATCTGTTTACGGACATATCAGAAAAGGAATGGGACGAGGTTTTTGATGTCAATATAAAGGGGATGTTTCTGGTTACAAAGGAGGTTCTGCCGCATATGATACGCTCCAAGTATGGAAGAATTGTCAATATTTCATCGATGTGGGGGATTTCCGGCGGAAGCTGCGAGGTTCATTACAGCGCTTCAAAGGCAGCGGTGATTGGCTTTACAAAGGCTCTTGCTAAGGAGGAGGGACCGTCCGGGATAACAGTAAACTGTGTAGCTCCGGGAGTAATTAAAACTGAGATGAATGCGCGCCTTGACGATGAAGCCGTATCAGAACTTGAGGAGGAAACTCCTCTGATGCGGCTCGGCACTCCGGAGGAGGTAGCAAATGCGGTTTATTTCCTTACATCTGATGACGCGTCCTTTATAACCGGACAAGTACTCTGCGCAGACGGCGGAATTACAGTGTAGGAATGAGGTGGAATATATGTACGTTGCTATATGCGATGATGAAATTGAATATATAAAAATACTTGAAGAATTTTTGGTTAGTTTACAGAAGGTTTATCAAGGGTTGAAATATAAGGTGTTTAAATGTGCAGAAGAAGTTTTGGAATACTATAAGAGAAACGGCAATAAATTTGATATACTGATTACAGATATTGAAATGAAGGATGTAAGCGGTGTTGAATTGGCAAATACTGTTCGCAGTCATGATAGAAATGTTATTATATTTTTCTTGACAAGCTACAGAGAATATGCAATACAATGTTTCAGAGCAGAGCCGCTGAATTTTTGGGTAAAACCGTTATCGTATGATGTTATGCGGGAAGATTTTAAACGAGCATACAGCCGCATAATTCAATCTCAGGAATATATAACTATTGTTGAAAACAGAAAAGTTAAAGAGATAAGATACGATGATATAGTGTATTTTGAAGCGTGGGGAAAAAAGACCTTGATACATACGGTGATTGGTGAATACACAACAAATAAATCATTGTCAAAATTCAAAGAGGAGTTGGACAGCAATCATTTTGTGAGGGTAAGTCAAACGTATATTGTTAATTTTGCATATGTAAAGAATTTTTCGGATAAAAGCCTTGAAATGAATGGAGTGAATGGTTCAATCTTAATAGGACGTACATACCAGAGTGAATGGAAAAAGGGAATGATAAAATATAAAAGAAGGAGGCTGTTAGATAAATGAACGTTTATGATATTGCAAATTGGGTTACAGGGTGTTTTGAAGCGTATTATATGTACTTACTGTTTGAAACATTTCTAAAGCATAGAGAAGGGGTACCTAAATGGATATATTATGCAGTTAGTTTTTGTGCGGCAATATTGATTAATATCAGTAATTATTTGTTCTTTTCACTTAATGTATTGAATTATCCGCTGATGATGCTGATAGGTTTTGTAATATCTTTTGCATACAAAGGAAGGAGTGTATTTCGTTTCTTAACATCTGTTTTGTGGATGATGATTAGCGCTGTCGCAGAAGTACTGACAATCTTTGCGTTATCAATTGTATTTAATGCAAAGATTGAAGAAATTATTGAACAAGGGTATTTACGTTTAATTGGTATTGCAATATCTAAAATTTTAGGATATATTTTTATAAAATTTATAACTTCTAAATCAAGTCGCAATATCAAATATATAAATGCAAGCTATTGGGGATTATTCGTTTTTATGTTTCTTTCGTCAGCTCTGGTAATGGGAACATTTTGCAAGGTGTTAGCGGATGGTACGAGTAAATATGTTTATAATTTAATTATGCTCTGTTCTTGTGGTGTTGTATGTACTACTATTGCTGTACTATATTTATTTGAAAGAATGTTAAAACAGCAGGATCTTCTTGCGCAGCAGCATTTATTAAAAATGCAGCTGGAAAATCAGGTAAAGCATTATCGACTTTAACTGTGGTACGATTAAAATAGTCGAT
>JAUNPN010000262.1 GCA_030536655.1 bacterium
GAAAAATCTGACTGTGTTCACTGCGTACTATATTTAATCAGTGCTTCCTTAAATGCATACAGAATATTGAGAAGGACGAATAGTATTATATTCAGGTATTATAATAATAAACGTACTTTATGATTTTTTATGAGCTTATTATCCGCATTAATGTGTTGAAATGGAGGATTAAATAAATTATGATAACAACGGTATTATTTGATTTGGACGGAACACTTCTTCCGATGGATCAGGATGAATTTGCGGGAGCATATTTTAAGGAACTTATAAAGAAAGTTGCTCCTCTCGGATACGACCCGAAAAAGCTGGTGGGTGATATATGGGCAGGTACTGCGGCGATGGTTATGAACGATGGAAGCTGTACTAATGAGGAGGCATTCTGGAAAAAGTTTGTAAGTATATATGGAGAAAAGTGCCTTAAGGACAGACCGATTTTTGATGAATACTACAGGAATGAGTTTAACAATGTTCAGTCAAGCTGCGGCTTCAATGCAAAGGCGGCTGAAGCCGTAAGGCATATAAAGGAAAGCGGATACAGAGCGGCACTTGCAACAAATCCGATTTTCCCCGGTGATGCGACAAGGAATAGGATAAAGTGGGCAGGCTTGAATCCGGAGGATTTTGAGCTGTACACTACTTATGAAAACATGAATTACTGCAAGCCAAATCCAAAGTATTACCTTGATGTAACCGAAAAGCTGAATGTAAAACCGGAGGAGTGCCTTATGGTTGGCAACGATGTAACAGAGGATATGGTTGCTGCTACGCTCGGAATGAAGGTGTTTCTTTTAACAGATTGTATAATAAATAAAGAAAACAGTGACATTTCCTCATATCCTCAGGGAGGCTTTAATGAACTGATTAAATTTATTGACAGTCTGTAAAATATTCGTAATTGCCGATGTAAATTCAGTTCTTTATTCCGCCCGGTATGTTTTTACAGATGAATTTACTTTGGCAATTACGAAACACTAATTTTTATATTATTTTACCCATAAAATGGATTGACATTATACATCGTAAATGGTATAATTACAATTTATAGTATAAATGTATGATGTTTTTTTGGGGAACAAATATAGGAGGGGCGGAAAATGAAATCGACATTTAACATTATCATTTGTGATGATGATATGAACTTTGCTGATATTATACATAAAAGAGTTTCAAACGCAGTAAAAACAATAAATGCACACTGTAATATTTTTAGGCTGAATAACGGAAAAAAATTGGTGGAATTTTGTCAGCAAAATATTTCGGATATTATTTTAGCCGATATTGATATGCCCGGAATGAACGGGTTTGAAGCGATTAAAATATTGCAGAAACAACAGCCTGATTTAGCAGTTATTTTTATAACAGCTCATGAAGAATTTGCATTTCAGGCATACGATTATCAGCCTTTTTGGTTTGTCAGCAAAAGAGATTTGAGCGCTCTTGACAACGTGCTGATAAAACTTATGAGAAAAATCGAATACAGAAAGAGTATACGGGAAATTGTTTATATACAAAGCGATAGGCTGACTGCAATCAATACCGAGCAGGTTATGTACATAAAAAGTTCAGGTCATTATTTGACGTCATATACTTTAAATGGGAAAGACAATTCTTTTCGATGCGGAATACAGCAGGCATACGATTATTTGAAAGAAGCGGGGTATATTTGTGCGCATAGGAGCTATATTGTAAATGGCAGATATATAAAGGAGTTCAATCAGAGAAAAATAATTCTTTTTAATGATGAGGAGCTTCCAATATCGCGCAATAAAGATAC
>JAUNPN010000104.1 GCA_030536655.1 bacterium
GATAGGCCGAGAAGAAGGCCGCGAAGAAGGCTTGGCACAGGGCATTGAACGAGGAAAAAATATGTTATTACAACAAATGCGCGCATTAGGTATGAGCGAAGAACAAATTAATAAAATTTTAGCGGTAAAATTGAAAGAGGCGGCATAAACGGACTGTTCCTGCTGAATAATTTGAATTCAGCAAGAACCGTTATAAAACGGGCTGTCGGGGAATTCCGGCAGCCTATTTTAGGCAGCCTCCGGAAACTCCCGGCCACTCGTCAAATTGCCCGACTAATGCCGCCTTCTGCGTTAAAAATCCTTGAAATATGCGAGTATTCCTGCGGATTTTCGCCTTGAATCCGACATCATTTATGCAATCTGCCAAACACCCTTAGGTTTTTAGAGGTTGCATTTAAAGTAATTCTTTTGCATTAATGACTTACAAATCTGAATATATTTTCGGTATATTACCAATTCTTAACAAAAATACTTCCTGCTTGAAAATCATAATAGGAGCCTATCCATAATTAAAGAAGTGCATATTGCAAAGTCGGATTTTTTCCTGCTACGGTGAGATGTAAACATTTCACCTATGACTTGCTCTGCCAGTCATCCGGTCTGATTATTCAAACAATCCGACGTATACCGGCATATGCTGAAGATTTTTAGGGTAATATGACGGAAAATCAGCAAGCAAGAGGCGCTTGATTTACGGATAGGCTCTAAATATAATGGAATTAAAGGAGAGTAAATAAAATGATTAAACCGTTTATAAAAATATCATACGGAGAACTGCTGCATTTGTTTAGACATAGAAACAAGCTTACATTAAAGGCTGTCGCAAAGGAGCTTGGAGTGACTGCGGAAACCATAAAAAATTACGAGAATGATGTAACCTTTCCCTCATATTATAAGGTCATGAAATTCAACCAGTTATACGGCGAGGAATTTCATAAGCTTGCCGAATATCTGCTCTACACGGAGCATTACACAAGGAAAAAGCCTTACACCAAGAAAATTCAGCTTGACTGCCCGACATATGTTTTCAAAGGAAATATTAAATCCTTAAAACGAATTAAAGCAAGCGAACAGCTGTTATTTAAACTATTATATACATAACAAACAGCTGCTGCAAAACAAAGCTTGCAGCAGCTGTTTTTCTTAGTTCTTTAATGCCTGCAGCGGCGCGGGTATTCTTCCGCCTCTCGCTATAAATTCCGCACTTGATTCCTTATGAACCGGCATTACCGGTCCTGTACCCAAAAGTCCGCCGAATTCAACAATATCGCCCACCTCGGCGCCCGGAGCCGGAATTACTCGTACAGCCGTTGTCTTTGTATTCACCATACCTACCGCAGCTTCATCCGCAATAATCGCCGAAATCGTATCTGCCGTTGTATTTCCCGGAAGTACAATCATATCAAGCCCCACCGAGCATACACAAGTCATTGCTTCAAGCTTTTCAAGTGTCAGACAGCCGGATTTTGCCGCTTCAATCATGCCCGCATCTTCGCTTACTGGAATAAATGCGCCCGATAATCCGCCTACCGAGCTTGACGCCATAACTCCGCCCTTTTTGACTGCATCGTTAAGAAGAGCAAGCGCTGCGGTTGTTCCATGTGTTCCGCACTGCTCCAAGCCCATTTCCTCCAAAATATATGCAACCGAATCACCGACTGCCGGCGTCGGAGCAAGCGAAAGGTCTACAATTCCAAAAGGAACCTTCAAACGCTTTGAAGCCTCCATTGCTACAAGCTGACCCATTCTGGTAATCTTGAATGCAGTCTTTTTGATTGTCTCCGCAACCACACTGAAGTCCTCGCCCTTTACCTTTTCGAGAGCGCACTTTACAACTCCCGGTCCTGAAACACCCACATTAATTACACATTCACCTTCACCTTCGCCGAGGAACGCACCTGCCATAAATGGGTTATCCTCAACCGCATTACAGAATACAACAAGCTTTGCACAGGCAAAACCCTGAGTATCCTTTGTAAGCTCTGCCGCTCTCTTTATAACTCTGCCCATGAGAGCCACGGCATCCATATTAATACCGGCTTTTGTCGAGCCTATATTCACGCTTGAACAAACAAGATCAGTTGAAGCAAGCGCCTCAGGAATTGAGTCTATTAAAACTCTTTCACCGTTTGTAAATCCTTTATGAACAAGTGCGGTATATCCTCCGATAAAATTAACCCCGCACGCCTTTGCTGCCTTGTCAAGAGTTTGTGCAAGCTTTACACACTTGTATATATTAGGATGGTCAAGCGCGTCAACAAGCGATGCAATCGGTGTAACCGAAATCCTCTTATTTATAATCGGAATTCCAAACTGCTGCTCAATATCCTCACCTGTTTTCACCAAATCCTTTGCATATGAGGTAATCTTATCGTATACCTTATCGCAAACAATATTAATATCAGGTCCTGCACAGCTTTTAAGACTTATTCCCATTGTTATCGTTCTGATGTCAAGGTTCTCCTTGTCAATCATATCTATAGTTTCTCTTATTTCAAAAGGATTAATCATTTTTTCCTCCTTTTATATTCTATGCATAGATGTGAAGATTTCTTCTCTCTGCACATGAATTGAAAGACCCATTTCCTCAGCCACCATATTAAGCTTGTCAGCGATTTCCTGAACAGAAATAGACGAGCTGTGGAAATCAATAAGCATTATCATTGTAAACATGTTCTGCATAATTGTCTGTGAAATATCCTGAATATTTATATCATTTTCATACAGGGCTGTACTTACCTTTGCGATAATTCCCTTTTTGTCCTCTCCGACTACAGTTACTATTGCCTTCATCAAATTTTCCTCCTGAATTCTTATCATTCATACCAACGCACTGAACCAGCTTAAACATTTATGTTAAAGACAGTCAAATTTATAATCCGAACTTCTTTCACCAATGCGTTATCAATATCTTCTCTGCCTTAACGCCTCATACATCAGAATGCCTCCCGCTACCGATGCATTAAGCGAATTTATTTTACCCTTCATTGGAATTGCTGCAATAAAATCACATTTTTCCTTTACAAGCCGGCTTACTCCGCTGCCCTCGCTGCCGATGATTATGCCGAGTGAACCCTTTAAATCTACATTATACATTTCTTCGCCGTCCATATCCGCCGCGGCAAACCACATTCCCTGCTTCTTCAGTTCATCAATCGTCTGAGCAAGGTTTGTTACTTTTGCAATAAGCATATGCTCTGCGGCTCCGGCAGAGGTTTTTTCGACAGTTCCGTTTACACCAACACTGCCGCGCTTCGGAATTATAATTCCATGCACTCCCGCACATTCGGCAGTACGTATAATTGCGCCCAGATTATGCGGGTCGGTAATCTTGTCGCAAAGCACTACAAACGGTGCTTCTCCCATTTCCGACGCCTTATTCAGTATATCCTTTACGCTTGAATATTTAAAATCACTTACATATGCGGCAACTCCCTGATGGTTTCCGCCATCGGCAATTGCATCAAGCTTGCCGCGCTCAACTTCCTGAATGATAATCCCGGCTTCCTTCGCTTTCTTAACGAGAGGAACAATGGAACCTTCATATTTACCCTTTTTGATAAGTATTTTTTCAATCGTGCGCCCCGATTTTATTGCTTCCATGACAGGATTTCTGCCTATTATAATATTTTCCATTTTTCTTCCTTAACTATTTAAAAAGAGGATGCTAAACATCCTCTCATTAAACTGATAAATGCATCTTATTTGTTTGATAAGAATTTGTCGTGAATTGCAACTACAGCAGCCTCTGCATCCTTTCTGTCAACAAGAACAGAAATCTTTATCTCTGATGTTGCAATCATGCTGATATTGATATGTGCGTTATAAAGCGCCTCAAACATCTTTGCCGCAACCCCGGCATTGTTTACCATACCTGCGCCAACGATCGAAACCTTTGAAACATCTACTTTTGTCTTAATTTCACGAGCATTAATTGTATCCTTGTTTTCCTCAAGTACGTCAAGAGCTGTCTGGAGATCACCCTCTGCAACCGTGAACGAAATATCCTTTGTTAAACCGTCACCGATTGACTGGATGATAAGGTCTACACTGATACCCTTTCTTGCTAAAAGATTAAAAATAGTAAAAGCCTTACCCGGTTCATTTACTACACCGCAAAGTGATATTCTTGCGACATCATTATCTCTTGTTACTCCTCTAACGAGCATCTTCTCCACTTTATTTACCTCCTTAACGTATGTGCCTTCATTATTGTTCAGGCTTGATCTTACTGATAACTTTACATTATATTTCTTTGCCAATTCAACGCTTCTGTTATGAAGAACATTCGCGCCGAGCGACGCCAATTCGAGCATCTCATCATATGATACCTCGTCAAGCTTCCATGCGTCACTGACAATTCTCGGATCCGCTGTAAACACGCCGTCAACGTCTGTGTAAATTTCGCACACATCAGCATGAAGAGCCGCAGCAAGCGCAACCGCCGATGTGTCTGAACCGCCTCTGCCGAGCGTTGTTATATCATCATACTTATTAATACCCTGGAACCCGGCAACGATTACAATATTTCTCTTGTCAAGCTCATTCTGAAGCCTTTCAGTATCAATTGTTCTTATTCTTGCCGCACTGTAACGCGAATCTGTTCTGATACCTGCCTGCCAGCCTGTGAGCGAAACAACCGGGCAGCCAATTTTTTCAATCGCCATTGCAAGAAGTGAAATCGAAATCTGCTCGCCGGTTGCAAGAAGCATATCCATCTCTCTCTTTGATGCATTCGGATTAATTTCCTTTGCCTTTTCAATAAGGTCGTCTGTTGTATCGCCCTGAGCCGACACAGCTACAACAACATTATTTCCCGCCTTATATACGTCAGTTATACGCCTTGCAACGTTCATAACTCTCTCGGCATCCTTAACGGATGTGCCGCCGTACTTCTGTACTACTAAAGCCATTTTTATAACCTCCATTATTTGTCTATATCGTGTTAGCGAAGAGTGGATACCACGCTTCCGACATTATCTATATCCAAAACCCTGCACACCCATTCATGCTCATTAGCCTTGAAATACCTGTGCATAAGCTCGGTAAATCTATTATAATTATCGTCAACTATCGAAACAATCGTCGGTCCCGAACCGCTCAGATATGTAGCCCTTGAGCCACATTCATAGCTATGCTTCACAATCCCGTCAAAGCCGTCGATATAAACTCTGCGGTACTGCTGATGCAGTTTATCCGAAACAGCATACCTGAGCATTTCCATATCTCCATGCTCCATTGCATAAGCAAACATTGACGCACGCTGAATATTAAATGAAGCATCCTTCCTGGGAACATAATCCGGCAAAACTCCTCTTGATTTCTTAGTTGCAACAAAAAAATCCGGAATCATCACAGCAAACTTAATCTTAGGATCAAGCTTTATGCTTCTCGTGAATACCTGCTCTCCGCTCTGCAGCGAAATACACATTCCTCCGTACAGCGCCGGCGCAGCGTTATCGGGATGTCCTTCCATTTCTGAAGCAAGATTAAGAATATCGCGATAGCTGAGCTTTCGTCCCGAAATAACATTTGCCGCAAGCATACCGCCTATTATACAGCCGCTGCTGCTGCCCAGTCCCCTCGTCATCGGAATATCACTGTTCTGACGGATAAATAAACCCTTCGGCTTATATTCGGCCTTTTCAAATACCGCCTGCATAGCCCGATATACAAGATTGTTTTTATCTGTTGGAACATATCCGCCGGTATTTTTTGTTTCAATAATCAATCCGCTCTCTGTTTCCTCCGTCTCTATTCTTGAATAAAGACTTAATGCCACACCGAGCGTATCAAAGCCGGCACCCATATTTGCACTGGATGCCGGAACCTTAACCTTTATCATTATCCCAAAACCTTTAACGATGTAATTATATCAAGCTTTGAAAGCCTTTCTTCCGCTTCACTCTCAGTCATCTTATCTGTAATAAAGGCTGACTTGTCATCCTCTGTGATAAAGCGGTCAACCTTAACAGCCGCATTAACCTCGGAAACAGAATTGTTCGAACGTACAAAATACGCAAAGGAAACATCATCTCTGCCCGCCTCAACCGGCTCCTCTGTCTTTGTCCAAATTATATTCTTATTGCTGTTTCTGTGACGTACACAATCCAATATATCCGCAACAACAGCCGAGGCTGTAGCAAGCTTACCTGCGCCCTTACCGTAGAACATTACATCATCAACGCAGTCACCCGTTACCATTATAGCGTTAAATACATCGTTTACTGCCGCAAGAGGACTGCCTTTGCTTATAAACATCGGTGCAACAGTAGCGTAAACCTTACCGTTTTCAAGCATATCTGCATATCCAATAAGCTTAATTACACCATTGCCCTCACCTGCGCAGACAACGTCATCCAATGTAATCTCCGTGATACCCTTTGTTTCAATATTATTGTAGTTAATCTCCTTACCGGAAGCAAGCGACGCCAGAATGGCAATCTTACGGCACGCGTCAAAGCCCTCCACATCAGCAGCCGGATTTTTCTCGGCAAAACCGTTCGCCTGTGCGTCCGCCAGAGCTGTTTCAAAGCTCTTTCCGTTTTCAATCATCTGATAAAGAATATAGTTAGTCGTACCGTTAAGAATACCTGCAATACGAGTAATGTTATTCGCAACAAGGCATTGATGCATCGGGTGTATTATCGGAATACCTCCGCCAACACTTGCCTCAAACATATAGTTTACATTGTTTTCCCTTGCAATCGCAAGAAGCTCTGAGCCGTAAGTCGCCACCAGCTCCTTATTTGATGTTGTTACGTTCTTACCCTTCTGTAAAAGGCTTTTCGTAAATTCATACGCCGGATGCAGTCCGCCCATAACCTCGGCAACTACAGTTACTTCTTCATCATTTAAGATTTCATCGAATTCCTTTGTAAAAAGCTCTTTTTCAGGATGGTCGTCAAAGTCACGGATATCCAGAATATATTTTAACTCAACCGGCTCTCCGTAAGTATTGCTTCTGAGCTTTTCGGAATTACGCCTGATAATTTCATAAACACCGCTTCCTACTGTTCCGTAGCCCATGATTGCAACTTTTGCCATTCCTTTTGCCTCCCTTAAATTATCTATTCAAAATTATTTTAGCACATCAGTTAAATAAAGTCAATACTTGTATTGACAAAACTTGTTTTTTGACAGCTGATATATTTTGGTGAATTTGGTTAAAATACAATAACATCTTAATTCTCACTTTATAAATCCACCATTTTCTTACTGATTATACCATAAATCTGAGTATCTGTCACTATAATACTGTCCTTAAATTCAATACCGACCAATTCAAATGCCTCCTGCATTTTAGCAGTACTCAGCTTATCGGCATAAGATGGTCTTGCAATTCCGCTCGGATGATTATGAACACAAACTACCGTTTTCGCATCACTTGACAAAGCGTTCTTCAGTGTATCCCTTAAATCCACATCAACACTGTCAAACGTGCCCTCAAACAGCAGCAAACGCTTCACTATGTTGTTTCTGAAATCAAGACACAGGATATACACCTGCTCCTTTTCAATATTATTGAATAACTTTTTCAAGTATTCCTGAGTCACCCTTGAGTCTAAATTATACTCTGTTTTCTGATGACAGATATGTGAATACACTCTGCCGAATTTTCCCAAAAGATTCAGATATTCAGCAGTCTTGTCACCAACTCCGCGCACCTTCTTCAAGTCCTCCGTGCTTGATTCAAGCGCGGCACTGACTGAACCAAAGGTATCTATTATATTATGCGCCAAAGGATTTGTATCCCCTCTCGGAATGACATAAAAAAGCAACGTTTCCAGCAATTCATGCTCTAACAGCACAGCGTCGGGCGTCTTCATTATTTTTTCTCTCATCCTCTGTCTGTGACCTTCATGCACGTTCTTCTGTTCCTTCTTCTGTTTCAGATCCTTTTCACGCTCTTTTTTGCCCGGCATATCAACTATTCACTCCAAAGCGGATTTTTTTCTTTTTTCATATTTTCAAATATTTCTTCGTCCTTCATATGATTTTCCCAGTTTGTAATAAGAACAACCTTTCTGTCTTTAGGACTGTAGCTTACCTCTCGCTGCCACGAAAAATATCCGTTTCCGTCATCCTCTGCTCTGACCTTTGACATAAGACAGCGGATAATATATGCCGAAAACTTCATATCCGTAAGGCACTCGTTTGCATAGTAACCCTTCCAGACGCCGTACTCGGACTCCCTCAGTTCTCTGTTTATAAGCTCAAAGCCTTCCGCCGAAATTCCCAAAAGATAAAATGCCCGCATATATCTCTTTTCCGCATATGCCTTGTAAGCTCTGCAAAAATCCATCAACGCCTTCATTCCGTAATAATGTATCTTTGTATGCAGGAAAATCGTCGCGTCAAAGAGCTGCTTCTTGCCCTCAAATATATCCTTATCCATATCTGCACATCTCTTATATGCGCGCTCCATTTTCCATTCACCGTTCTCGCATATACCGTAAATCTTATCTATCTGCTCTGAAAAGTCTGCGTCCCCGCCGCATAACCACTTCATATTGCTGCTCGGCTTGTTTACATCTTTCATCCACTGCACTGCCATATTACGGACAGAATACGCATAAAACTGCTCACCGCAGTGTTCATCCTCGTTTTCGCCGTATGCAAGCATACTTTCCGTATATTCGTCATAGCACCACGCTGCGCCGTCAATATAATCAAAATACTTGCCGCAGAACTTTTCGCTGTGTTCCTCTCCGGAAACCTCCTCCCCGAACCAGATCCTCCTGACTGCATCAAGGAAATACGCGTGTGGTCTGATATTTGAAGCATTTACTATAAGATAGTCATCTGCACCGCATTTAAATGCATTCGTCAGCTCATTACAGACAAAATCAACCGTATTGGGAAACATTGTAATATGATTTGCTGCCTGTAGATCATAGAATGAAACATGATAATATATTCCATGCCTGCCTTCCGGTATATTCGGGACTGCCGGAGTTCTCAAATTTGAATTTCCGCGTCTCCTCGAAACCATCTTTCCAAAGCCGTTATCAGCCCACACCTTTATAATATTCTCATTAAAGTGAATATGTCCCTCACAATACAAATCCATAATTTCTCCGTAAAGATTTGTACAGCAAACCGGATTTTCAATCTCCTCCGCAACCATATCATACTGCTCATTTATAAGTCTGCTTATAAGCTCGCCGCGCTTTTCCGGAGTATCATAGGCTGAATCATCTGCCCAGAACGGTCTGTCGCCTTGTCCGCGGAAGCCGAGGTTCCATATAACATTCAGGTCCTTCTGCTCTTTCACCGCATCTCTCCAAAGCCCTCTGAACAGCTCCGGATATTTATCAAATGATGCGTCCTTATCAGGATATGCCCTTGCAAACATTTCCGCACCCAAAGGCTCCGCATGATGATGTGAAATACTCAGTCCCATATCGGACGCAAGCTGCCTGTACTTCCGTGAATTAGCATCCGTACCCGGAATTACCATATTTCCGCCGCAGCGCAGAAGCGCCTCGAACGCCATTTCCCACGGCTTAACGCTGTCTCCGTCAATTGTCCATCCTGTAAGCAGCACTTCATCATTTATGAACCATCCGCGGTATTTTACCTTTGCAGGAAGCGAATAATAATCATGTGCGGGAATAAAGACTTCTCCGCGCTTCTCAATCGTCTGATCCATCCAGAACCAGAACGGGTCAATATACATCCATGTTTCACTTATATACAGAAGCGCATAAACGAAGCCTAAGTTTCCGGCGGCATAAATATTCATTGTCAGATTATCCTGGCTGAAACGCACAACATAATCTTCATTCCCCAACGAAGTATCATATGCAAGAACAATAGTATTTTCTATTCCATTCTCCGGCAGTACCTTCCCCATATCACGCATAAAAATCTCCACTGCATGACGAACCGGCTTAGTGTTAATCTGTGATACAATTTTTGTATTTAAACTCAGACTGAATACGTCCATTTTTTTTCTCCAATTCTATATTATATTAATTTTCCTATGCTTTCATCCAAAGGAGCAGGTTTTGAGAAATAGAAGCCCTGCACCGCATCACATCTGCGGCTCTTCAAAAACGCCACCTGTTCCTCATTTTCAATACCCTCGGAAATGACTGACTTTCCTAACTTATGCGACAAATCTATAAGCGATTCTACAATCTGCTGCGAAGAACTGTCAAAGCCGTTTGAGCCATAGAAAAACTTTCTGTCAAGCTTTATCGTATCAAAATCAAATTCCTTTACCATATTGAATGATGAATAACCGCAGCCGAAATCGTCAAGAGAGCACTTGCAGCCAAGCCCGTGTACCCAGCTTATGAATTTTTTAAGCAACTCCTCATTCTCCGCAATCATTGTTTCAGTAATCTCAAATTCAATCAGCTCATGAGGAATATCGTAGCTGAGAAGAATTTTCTCGTATTCATACATAAAATCATTATTATCAAGATGCTTTCTTGAAACATTGACGCTTACCGGACAGACTTTATTTCCGGACTTTATAAGATTGTCAATATCACGGCAGACGCATTCAAAAACATATTTGTCAATCGTCTTAACAAATCCGTTCTTCTCAAACAGAGGAATAAATTCACCCGGTGATATAAATCCAAGCTTCGGATCTATCCAACGGACAAGCGCCTCAGCTCCGCACCAACGATTATTTTGAATGTCACGCTTAAGCTGATAATATACTTTAAAATATCCTTTTTCGACCGCTTCCGCCGCTCTGCGCTCAAACTCAAACTCGCTTTTCTGTTTGTCAAGCATTTCCTGAGAATATATCATAATACCGTTATTTGCACCGTTCTTTTCCCTTATTCTATCCTGTGCAAATCTCGCGCAATCCATAGGGAGTGAAATATCATGCTCATCCGGCTTTATCTTATATACTCCGGCATTAAACTTCATTTTTATTCCATCAGGATATTCCGCCTCATTCAGCTTCGTGCGGAAATAATCTACAGTTTCTTCCGGCGTTCTTCCCCTGAGTTTTACAAGCATCATAAACCTATCGGCAAAGCTATGAGTTACAAGCTCATCCTCTCTCAGATTATCAAGTATTGTTTTACCGACCGTTTTTAAAACTATATCTCCTTTTTCATGACCTATTTCATTATTAATAAATCTGAATTTTGATATGTTAAAAGCTATTGCTGCATAATCTCCGTTACCTCTGCTGAGCAGTATATTTGCATCTTTTTCAAAACATTTATTATTATAAACTCCCGTCAACATATCAATCGATTTAAGTACACATTCCGTAAGCTTATTTTTGCTGTACATTAAGCATGTCAAAACAAGAACAACCGCAAAGATAAGAAGAACCGCATACAGAAAAATTCTGGACTCATCGAACAGCTCTGATATATTTTTTGTTATAACCGCCTCCCTTGTCATAACAAGTATACGCCATTCCTCTATAGAAAAATCAGTCTCGTCATCATCTGACAATGTATAATTAAGAGGAGCATAATATGTAATAAATTTCACCGATTGATCATCCATATAAAGGTCGCCGCTGCTGCCTGACTCAAGTCCTGTTTTTAATGCTTCAAAGGATTCCTCATCATAAACATAACTATTCAAGGTGTCAAGAATATTTAAACCCACTTCTTTTGTTTTATCATTGTTA
The DNA here is from genome assembly GCA_030536655.1 of bacterium. GTDB lineage: Bacteria > Bacillota > Clostridia > UBA1381 > UBA1381 > UMGS1958. The sequence goes on from JAUNPN010000104.1 coordinate 11,621, forward strand.
GCAATTATCTTACCATCTTTATCGGTAATAACAATATAAGTCCCTTTTTCACCGAAAACCTTTGTATCAAGCCATGCCGAAACTCGTTCTTTGTCAATTAACCCTACCGAACCTATAATCCGTTCTCCGTTAATTATTTTATCTCCGCCGCTTGTATAGGGAATAGAAAATACAAGGCTGTTTTCAAAGGCTCTAACCTCCGGGCAGCCCGCATACTCATTTCCACTTTCAATACATTCCTTAATATAAGGTTCAGAAGAAATATCGACAACCTTATCTTTGTCAAAATAAATCCTGCCGTCCTTAGTCATAACTCCTATATCGTCAAATTCGGAATATCTCACAGCATTAATCTTTTTAATTACATCATAAATATCCTCATCTAAATCAGTTTGTGAAACAGCTTTTCCTACATACTTAAGCTCCACATACCACGAGTTGATATGCGCCGAAATCTTTTCCGACATCTGCTCAGATATATTTGTCAAGGTTTCAACTGCCTGCTTGGCAAAATATTTTTCAGCCGAGCGGCTGTATGTCAAATGAGATAAAATAAAAATCAGAAATATAAACAATACCGCAAATATCCCCATAAGAATTCCGACTTTTTTTATTCGTTTTAATTCCTCAGTAAACAAATTCTTTGATTTATTGGTTTTCATAAAATAATCAGCCCTCCACCACGTTCATGGACTATATTTCAACAAAATCACAATTATTACAATCTTGTAAATTTTTATTTAT
>JAUNPN010000263.1 GCA_030536655.1 bacterium
GGTGCTGCCGTTTGAGGCACTGCCGACGCTGCTTTGTGAGGTACTGCCGCTTCCGCGGATTCCCTTTTGCGCTTCGGGAATGCCTGTTGATTTTTGGGAGGAGCTTTCGGCATTCTCTGTTCCGCTGTCCGAGGGTTTGAACGGCTTCGGTGATTCCGGCAATTCGCGGCTGCTGTCCGCGCTTGCTGACGGCTTGCCGGAGCTTTCCGTTACTGCGCTTTCATAAATAACTCCGCTGTCATCGTTGATTTTTGTCATGAGAGGGATGGACGCCGCCGTTGCCGATATTACAAGCACGGCTGCCGCTGCGGTGGGTATGTATGACGTAATGCGTTTTCTGCGGTGGATAACAGTTCGGGTTTCGGGATTTTTCAGGGCGAGAACCTTGTTTATAAGCTCTTCGTCCGCATGAATACTGTCATTGGCTTCCTTAAATTTGTCTTTAAACATCAGCTCCGCCTCCCTTCAATTTAAGCTTTAATCTTTCACGTCCTCGTGAAAGCTGAGATTTTACCGTGCCTGCGCTGATATTAAGGCACTCGGCTATTTCCTTTACAGAATAATCCTCGTAATAATAAAGATACAGCGGTATACGATATTTTTCCGGGAGTGAGTACAGTGCATAGTACACCTCCGAATGCTCCTCGGTTTCAAAAGGAATATCCTCTGTAAGAGGAACGGTTTTCTTAAACCACGAGCTTGAAAACAGCTTATGAGAACTGTTGAGTGTCACACGTATAAGCCACGCCTTTATATGCTCCTCGCTCTCAAAGTCCTTGTCCGAGGTCAGAAGCTTTAAAAACACCTCCTGAGTAATATCCTCGGCGTCAGCCTTTGAATGTGACTGAGCAAGCGCAATTCGGTATACCGTATCAATGTATTTATGTACGATTTTATCATAAGAAATGCCCGCGCGAAGCATTTCCTCATTCATAGGATTTCCACCCCCCTCTATATATAATATCTTTCAGAAGTGCGTTTGGTTGCATTAAAATAAAAAAATTCAATATTTTCTAAAAAGCGGGGCAGCTGTTTTCGAAGCGCCCCACTGACTATCAGAAAAACATTGATTTTATTCCTATGCAGATAAGAATGATTCCGCCGAAAATCTCCGCTTTTTCACCAAGCTTTTCGCCGAGTCTGCCGCCGATGAATACAGCGGCAAGGCTTATGGAAAACGTGGTAAGCGCGATTATCGGAGCTGCCTTTAGGATTGGCGCACCGCTCGCTGCGAAGGATACTCCTACGGCAAAGGCATCTATGCTTGTGGCAATCGCCTGGAGGATGAGCAGTTTAAACGTAAGCTCCTTCTTCGATACGTCTTCATTTTCGGAAAGTCCCTCACGAATCATATTTATTCCGATGAATCCCAGTATTACAAGAGCAATCGGACCTGACCAGTTATTAATAATATCCGAAAACAGGCTTCCGAGATAAAACCCTGCCACAGGCATAAGCCCTTGGAATAATCCGAATGCCGCCGGCATGGACAAGCTGCGGGCAGGTGTAAGATTCGTGTAAACCATTGCGCTTGAAAGTGATACCGCAAACGCGTCCATGCTGAGCGCAACTCCGATTAAAAATATTTCAATTATTGTCATGGTAATCCCCTTGTTTATTGTAGTAAAAATAATTATACCATATTATATAGTAAAATACAACACTAAATGCAAAAGTTTTTTGTTAAGGAAGCACTGATTAAATATAGTACGCAGTGAACACAGTCAGATTATAT
>JAUNPN010000105.1 GCA_030536655.1 bacterium
GTCGCTTCTGACGGCAATCTGCTTGCTTCTCTTTTCCCAAACGCATTGGTGAAAGTGGTCCATATTATAAGTATATTGATTGCACCGCAGAGAGGGAAGTATTTCAATCTCCGAGAAAAATTTTAACGAATTTGCAAATACCTCTTGAAAAATTATGCAAATAGTATTATAATATAGAGTAGAACATAGTCGGAAAGGATTCCGATGAATAATATACATAAAGGAGTAAATGAAGAATGAGCGCATTTATTGATCAGCTCAAGGAAAGAGCAAAGCAGGACATCAAAACAATCGTTCTTGCCGAGGGTGAGGAATTAAGAACGATTCAGTGTGCAGCCATCGTTAAAAAGGAAGGATATGCAAAAAATATTCTTTTGGGTAATCCGGAGAAAATAAAGTCTATCGTAGCTGCGGAAGGTCTTGATATCGAGGGCATCGAGATTATCGACCCGGCAGAGGGCAACGAGGAATATGCAGAGAAGTTCGCCGAATTAAGAAAAAAGAAGGGTGTAACTATTGAGCAGGCAAGAGAAACGGTTAAGGATCCGCTTTACTACGGAAACATGATGGTAAAGATGGGCGCGGCTGACGGTATGGTTGCAGGTGCGGTTAATTCATCGGCTAACGTAATCCGTCCGGCTCTCCAGATTTTAAAGACTGCTCCGGGAACAAAGCTTGTTTCGGCTTTCTTTATCATGGTAGTTCCGAACTGCAATTACGGCAACAACGGTACATTTATTTTCGCTGACTGCGGTCTGAATCAGGATCCGACAGCTGACGAGGTAAGTGAAATCGCTATTTCATCAGCCGCTTCATACAAACAGCTTATCGGCGGTGAACCAAAGGTTGCTATGCTTTCATATTCGACCTATGGTTCGGCTAAGAGCGACCTTGTAACAAAGATGCAGGAAGCGACAAAGCTTGCCAAGGAAAAGGCTCCGGAGCTTGCTCTGGACGGCGAGCTTCAGCTTGACGCGGCGATCGTTGAAACTGTTGCAAAGCAGAAGGCCCCGGCTTCAAAGGTTGCGGGTCAGGCTAACGTGCTTGTATTCCCGAACCTTGACGCGGGCAACATCGGCTACAAGCTTACTCAGCGTCTTGCAAAGGCTGAGGCTTACGGCCCGGTATTACAGGGTATCGCAGCTCCGGTTAACGATTTGTCAAGAGGCTGCGTTGCAGAGGATATTGCAGGCGTAGTGGCTATTACAGCGATTCAGGCGCAGAAATAATCTGAGCGGGTAAGGGTTAAAAGCACCGGGTGAGCGGTCTATGACCGCTCCCGCGGCTGCTGCTTTACAATTAATTTAAATTACGACAATAAAATGTGCCGTCGTGCGGCGGCAGAATGGAGATAAAAATGAAAGTATTGGTTATTAATGCCGGAAGCTCATCATTAAAGTATCAGCTTATTGATATGGATAAGCAGTCGGTTCTCGCAAAGGGTCTTTGCGAAAGAATTGGTATTGAGGGTTCAAACCTCCAGCATACAAATGTCGGCGCTGACAGCAAGACTAAAATCGAAAAGCCGATGAAGGATCACGGCGATGCCATTCAGATGGTAATTGACGCTCTTGTTGATGAGAAAATCGGCGTTATCAAGTCAATGGACGAAATCGGCGCGGTTGGTCACAGAGTTGTACACGGCGCAGAGGAATTTGCTAATTCATGCCTTATCACAGAGGCTGTTATGAAGGCTCTTGAAAAGTGTACTCCGCTTGCACCGCTTCACAATCCGCCCAATATTATCGGTATCAATGCCTGCACAAAGATTATGCCGAATGTGCCTCAGGTCGCTGTTTTTGATACCGCGTTCCATCAGACAATGCCCGCAAAGGCATTTATGTACGCTCTTCCGTATGAGTGCTATGAAAAAGACAGAATCAGAAAGTACGGCTTCCACGGAACATCGCACAAGTATGTTTCACAGGAGGCTGCAAAGTTCCTCGGCAAGGCTCCGGAGGATTTGAAGATTATTACCTGCCATCTCGGCAACGGCTCATCAATCAGTGCTGTAGACGGCGGCAAATGCGTTGATACTTCAATGGGCTTTACTCCGCTTGACGGTGTGCCGATGGGTACAAGAACAGGCTCGATGGACCCGGCTGTTGTAACTTACCTCTTAAACAAGGGTATGACTGCCGCTGAGGTTGACAACCTTATGAACAAGAAGTCGGGCGTACAGGGCGTTTCGGGCGTTTCTTCGGACTTCAGAGATCTCTCTGCTGCTTCAAAGGAAGGCAACAAGAGAGCGCAGCTCGCTCTTGATATGTTTACATACCAGGTTAAGAAGTACATCGGATCCTATGCTGCCGCTATGGGCGGTGTTGACGCTGTTGTATTTACTGCCGGTGTGGGAGAGAATGATGCCGCAACGCGCAAGGCTGTTACAGACGGTCTCGGTTTCATGGGTATTGCGGTTGATGATGAAAAGAATAATACAAGAGGCACGGTTGATATTACTGCTGACGGCGCGTCGGTTAAGACTCTTGTTATTCCTACTAATGAGGAATTAATGATTGCTATTGACACAAAGAAGATTGTTGAAGGCTGAGTTAATTTTTGAAAAATCGGCAATATATACAAAAAATCGCTGTTAAATTCTAACAATTTAACGGCGATTTTTATGTTTGATTTATTAAAATTGTTGGTAAATATATTATGGGCACCTCTAAAAAACCTCCCGGCACTTGTCAAATCGCACAACTAATGCCGCCTTCTGCGTTAAAAATCCTTGAAATACACGAGTATTCCTGCGGATTTTTGCCTTAAATTCGGCAATTATTTGTGAGATTTGCCAAATACCGTTAGTTTTTTAGAAGCACCCTTATGAGGTTTAATATGAAAAATGAATTTTTCTTTTAAGCGTTACGGTTTGAGCCGCTTAGGGCGGTATGAAAAATTAAAATGAAAGAAGGTTTACCAACAATGAGAATGGATGACATCAGAAATATAGCTGTGCTCGGTCACGGCAAGTGCGGTAAGACAACAATGACAGAGGCAATGCTTTTTAATGCGAAGCAGACGGATCGTCTCGGCAGGGTTGCCGATGGAAATACCGTGACAGACTGCGACCCCGAAGAAATTAAGCGCGGATTCTCGATTTCCGCCGCAGTTGCTCCCGTTGAATGGAAGGGCATGAAATATAATGTAATAGATACTCCGGGATTTTTTGACTTTGTCGGCGGCGTTAAGGAGGGTCTGAGAGCCGCGGACAGCGCGCTCGTTGTTCTCAGCGGCAGAAGCGGAGTTTCTGTCGGAACGGAGCAGGTATTCAAGTACGCAAAGCAGAAGGATGTTCCGGTTATGTTCTTTGTCAATAAGATAGACGATGACAGGGCTGATTATCAGAAAACACTTGAGGAAATGAAGGCTGTGTTCGGCAAGGCCGTAACTCCGTTTGTTTACCCGATTAAGGAGGGTGACGAGTTCAGGGGATTCGTTGATATTGTTGATATGACGGCGCGCCGCTATGACGGAATTTATAGGGTTGAAATGCCGGTTCCGGAGGGTATGGCGGATGTTATTGAGCCGCTTCGCGAAATGATTATGGAGGCGGTTGCCGACACCGACGAGGAGCTTATGGTTAAGTACTTCGAGGGTGAGGAGTTTACTGTCGATGAGATTAAGGGTGCTATCAGAAAGGGTGTTAAGGAGGGTACAATTTACCCGGTATACTGCGGAAGCGGTCAGGAAAATATAGGCGTTCGTTCGCTGATGGACGGTATAGGAAAGTATCTGCCGTCGCCGTCGGAGATTACTCAGGTTGCAAGAAACGCTGCGGACGCGTCGCCGGTAGAGGTTGTTCAAAGCGAAACGGAAACAACGGCTGCAATTGTATTCAAGACAATCGCTGACCCGTATGTAGGCAAGCTCTCGCTTTTCAGAGTATATTCCGGTGAGATTAAATCCGATTCTGCACTGTATAATCCTAACAGGGGCTGTGATGAAAGAATAGGCAAGGTATACACAATCTGCGGCAAGAAGCAGAAGGAGGCCGTCTCAATCAAGGCAGGGGACATAGGCTGTGTCGCAAAGCTTGAAAAGACAAGAACCGGTGATACTCTCTGCACAAAGGGCAAAAATATAATTCTTACGGGTATCGAATATCCGGCTCCGGTATTGTCGATGGCTGTTGCGCCGAAGGCAAAGGGCGACGAGGAAAAGATTATAAGCGGACTGAACAAGCTTATGGACGAAGATCCGACCTTTACCGTTACAAACAATACAGAAACGAAGCAGACGCTCATAAACGGTCAGGGCGAGCAGCATATTGACGTTATAGTAAGCAAGCTCCTTTCAAAGTACGGAACCTCGGTTGTTCTTTCGGATCCTATTGTCCCGTATCGTGAAACAATCATCGGCACAGCCGTTGTAGAAGGAAAGCATAAGAAGCAGTCCGGCGGTCACGGTCAGTACGGTCATGTAAAGATTGAATTTGCTCCGGGCGTTTCCGAGGAAATGGTATTTGAGGAGAAGGTATTCGGCGGAAGCGTTCCGAAGAATTATTTCCCGGCTGTTGAAAAGGGATTGAGAGATTGCTGCGAATACGGTATACTTGCCGGTTATCCGGTTGTCAATCTGAAGGCTACGCTCCTTGACGGCTCATATCACCCGGTAGATTCATCGGAAATGGCATTTAAGACTGCTGCCTCACTTGCATTCAAGGAGGGTATGAAGCAGGCTAAGCCGGTTCTTTTAGAGCCTATAGGTACGCTTAAGGTGTATATCCCGGAGAATATTATGGGGGACGTTATCGGAGACATCAACAAGCGCCGCGGTCAGATTATGGGCATGGGCGAAAGTGCGGTTGAAGGACTTAATATGGTTGAGGCTGAAGTGCCGATGAGCGAAATGAATAAGTATGCGACAGATCTGCGCTCAATGAGCCGCGGCAGAGGAATGTTCACGTTTGAATTCCTGAGATATGACCAGGCTCCCGCGAATGTTGCCGCAAAGGTTATTGAGGCAGGCAAGTCGTAATTTGGGAACGGGATTTACTGCTGAGAGAATGCGGAATACTGCGGCAAGGAAACTGTATGAGATTCCCAAAAGTTTGTGAAATGGAATTATGTTTGGTCAATTCTACTAAATATTTTGATATAATTTTGGTGAATATAAGACTACCATTTTTCTTAAAAATATGTTATTATATTATTAGTGAAAGGGATACGGAGTATGAGGTATTCCTTGCAGATGGAAATGAACCGGTTTGGACAATTACATAGGTTCATTCGTCTTAGAAAATTTAATCTTAAATTGATGAGAGGGGAATAAAACAATGGCTGATTTACAGTTAAAGCACATTTACAAGAGATATGCAGGCGGAGTTACCGCCGTAAGTGATTTCTGCATCGACATTGAGGATAAGGAGTTTATTATTCTCGTTGGACCGTCAGGATGCGGTAAGTCAACAACATTAAGAATGATTGCAGGTCTGGAGGAGATTTCAGACGGTGAATTATATATCGGCGGAAGATTAGTAAACGATGTGGCTCCTAAGGACAGAGATATTGCAATGGTATTCCAGAACTATGCTCTTTATCCTCATATGACAGTATTTGATAACATGGCGTTTGCGTTAAAGCTCAGAAAGACTCCGAAGGATGAGATTAAGAAGAGAGTTACTGAGGCTGCAAAGATTCTTGATATTGAGCATCTTCTTGACAGAAAGCCAAAGGCTTTATCGGGCGGTCAGAGACAGAGAGTTGCAATGGGCCGTGCTATCGTTCGTTCACCGAAGGTATTCTTAATGGACGAGCCGCTTTCAAACCTTGATGCTAAGTTAAGAGTTCAGATGAGAACAGAGATTAAGAAGCTCCACAACAAGCTCCAGACAACATTCATCTACGTAACTCATGACCAGACAGAAGCTATGACAATGGGTACAAGAATCGTTGTTATGAAGGACGGTCTTGTTCAGCAGATTGATACACCGACAAATCTCTACAATGAGCCGTGCAATAAGTTCGTTGGCGAGTTCATCGGTTCGCCTCAGATGAACTGTATCGTAGCTACACTTAAGAAGGAAGGCAACGATATTTATGCTTGCTTCGGTAAGGATAAGATTAAGATTCCTGAGGGTAAGGCTAAGAACCCGGCATTGGCTCCGTATTTGGGCAAGGAAGTTTATATCGGTATCAGACCGGAGAATATTCATGATGACCAGATGTTCTTATCAGCTAATCCGGATGCTGTATGTTCGGCTTTCGTAGAAGTAACTGAAATGATGGGTTCGGAAACATATCTCTATTTAACTATTGCAGGAACTCAGTTCACAGCAAGAGTTAACCAGAGATCAACAGCTAAGATTAACGATACAATCAAGGTTGGTTTTGAAACTCAGAAGCTTCACATCTTTGATAAGGATACAGAAGTTACTATCTTAAACTAATATGTGCTTGAAAATACTGCCGCAGAGCTTTGCTTTGCGGCAGTTTATTGCAGAGGAAGAGTTTTGCTGATGTTCAGGTATCAGATTATTTGCAGGCAGCAAATATCTTGGAATGGAGCAGTTCTATAAAGGTTATCCTCTTTTTGAGGCAGTCCTCCGAGCAGACTAAGGAGTCGGATAGAAAGGCAAATTTAATAATACATGGACAGTGACACTTTTTTTAAAAAAATTAAAAAAAAGTATTGACAAATGCTGCTGGATATGCTATAATATTATTCGTTGGTGAGAGACACCGGCAAGTAAAAAAAAAGATAATTTAATATGGAGAGATGTCTGAGTGGTTGAAAGAGCCGGTCTTGAAAACCGGTGACGGTTCCGCCGTCCGCGGGTTCGAATCCCGCTCTCTCCTCCATTTTTGTTAAAAATGGCAGATTAATTATCTTAATATTTAAATCGAGCTTATGGAGAAGTACTCAAGAGGCCGAAGAGGCGCCCCTGCTAAGGGTGTAGGTCGGGTAACCGGCGCGAGGGTTCAAATCCCTCCTTCTCCGCTCCTTTTTTTTATTTTAAAATTTAATATGGAGAGATGTCTGAGTGGTTGAAAGAGCCGGTCTTGAAAACCGGTGACGGTTCCGCCGTCCGCGGGTTCGAATCCCGCTCTCTCCTTTCATTTTCCCAAAAGTATATTAAACAAAATTTAAGGAACCACTGATTAATTAACGCCTAACGGCTTAGCACGCATTGAACTTGCATATTTTCCGTCATATCATACAAAAATCTCTCGGCATGCTGTACTTCAAGCCCCGAATGACGGCGAGATGCTCCGCTTATCTTTTTCCAAACTTATTACGGTATATTTTTTGGGGGATTATGGAGTAGGAATGAGGAAAGATATATTCTCAGCTGTAGCTCATAGTACAAAATCCGCCGCATCTGTTAAAATCTCCGTTATCGCAGTTCCGTCCGTATCATTGCCTGATGTATACCACACGTCAACTATTTCAGCCAGCCATGCAATGACCTGACGAAGCGTCATAGGCACCTCCCCGGCGGCTTCACAGTTTTCATAAAACCATTCGCTGAGATTGCTGAATTTTGCAAAGCAATAGTCTGACAGCGCAATATCAGATTCATCTGCATAACAGTCACGAATATGACAATACAGCTCAATATACGCTCTATATGTATTGAAGTTTTTTCCGTTGTTCTCACTGATTTCGTATTCTTTACGCTTAAAAACGGATTGTATATTAGGGCTGTACCGCTCACGCTTCATAATATACTTACGTTTTCTTGTTATAACCGCGCTGTATATGTAGGGCTTTATCCTCGAATACATTTCATCACTGTTCACCTTACGTATCAGTTCACCGAGATTTTCATAATATATATTCATATCCTTTGCAATAAACCCATGACTGACAGTTATTTTGTATAAAAACTTCTGCTCACCCTTGTCATATTCGGTCGCACTGTTATCGGGCTTGTGCTTGATAAATACATCAAAGCGTCCGCGCAGTATGCGTTCAGCCCGTATACGCTCATTTATATAATCGACACACTCGCGATGTGCCAGCCATACCCGTATTTTCTGTTCCTCGTCTGTTATATCTCCGAAAAACAGTCCGCGCTCACTCAAGAGCGATGTGTACAAAAATAACACATCGTCATTTCGCCGCTTTTTCAAAAGTGACACAACGTCAAGACACACTTGCTCCATCTTTCCGCACGTTATTCCGCAGGCATTCAGCGTATCAAAAAAACGGCTTTGCAGCTCTTGCGCTGCCGATAACGCTTCTTTGAATGTCAATCCGTGCTGTTTAAGAATTTCATCCAACGGCTGATATTCATCAGCGGCTTCATCTATCAAACGATTTATTTCTTCATCTTCTTCATTGTACATAGGTATTACCTCTCGCTCCGATGTATCTTACAAATTTCATATATATAATAATATCACTCTCACAACAGCTGTGTCAATATAAAACAGTTCCGAATAAAAATATTTTTTTGGTAACTGTTTTGGGTTTTCTTTTATATTCGTTCATTATATAATTAGGAAAAAAACGAAAGGAACGATTATTATGCCAATGATAGATGAAAACACCAAAACATTCAATGACATGCTTCATAAATTTGAGATAGACGAGCTGATCTACAGCTACTGCACCGGCGAGCTTGAAATATTTCTGCGCAGGGCAGGAAAGCGCGGCGAAGCCGATGCAGTCGCCGCGTTGAGTACGCATAATGCATTTATACTGGTCGAGCTGTATAAAATACTTGGACTTGACCCAAATATGACAGAGGATGAGATCAGGAGTGCTTTTTAAGCGCTACCGTCTTTTCAACTATTTCGGCGATCAGCACGGCTTCTTCTGCATCAAGTTCGCTGAGTGCGTTTTTTATACGCTCTGCCGCCTCAAGATTCGTATGCTCAAGCGGTGCGTCAATATCCATAAGCTGTGGGAGCGGAACCTTTAACCCCTGCGATATTTTAAAAAGCGTCTGTACAGTGGGACATTTCTCGCCGCGTTCCACGCGTCCGAGATATGCCGGATGAATGTCAGACAGAAGCGCAAGCTCCTCTTGGCTCATTTTACGCTGCTTGCGCAATGCTTGTATGCGCTGACCTATTAAATATGATACTGTTTCGCGGTCTATATTCATAAAGAACACCCCTATAGTTTGTATTTAATATAACTTTAAGGTATTTTCACAAAATTTTCAACGACATATAGAGCATAAATATTATAGTCTATGTATTGACAAAATATGCGGAGATATGATATAATATAAATAAACTTAAACACAGATAATAATTAAAGGGAGGATACATAAACAATGGATAATAAAATGGAAGAAATGCGAATACTGATAGAAAATTCTGATTTATCAGAACACGACAAGGCGCAAATGCTTCAGAATATTATGCAAATTGAAAATCAAAAAATCAATTTACTCATTACAGGCGCGACAGGGTGCGGTAAAAGCTCAACGATCAATGCGCTGTTTGGAGAAAACGTTGCAAAGGTAGGATGCACTCCGGATCCCGAAACGATGGAGATTGAACGTTTTGATCTTGGCAACCTTATTCTTTGGGACAGTCCGGGACTTGGAGATGGCAAAGAAGCAGATAATCGTCACGCAAAGAATATAATTAAAAAACTTAATCAGCGTGATTCAGATGGTAACTTATTAATCGATCTTGTACTTGTTATACTCGATGGCGGTTCAAGAGATCTGGGAACTTCATACCAGCTTATAAATGAGGTCATCATACCAAATCTTGGGGATGATAAAGATAATCGTTTGCTTATTGCGATCAATCAGGCTGATGTCGCAATGAAAGGCAGATACTGGGATTACGAAAATAATGTACCTGAACAAAAGTTAATTGATTTTCTAAATGAAAAGGCAAAATCTGTAAAAGAAAGAATAAAAGAAGCAACAGGCGTAACGGTTGACCCTATTTATTATAGCGCCGGTTTTAAGGAAGATGGTGAGGAACAAACGCCACCGTATAATCTTTCCAAATTGCTTTACTATATTGTTCGGAAAACCCCTAAAAAGAAGCGTCTTGTATACACTCAACATATTAATCAGGATACTAATGTTTGGAAAGACAGCGATGAATTAAAAGATTATACAACTGAAACACAGAAAAGCCTTGTTGAATCTATTACCGATGGAATGGAAGCCGGCGCGGAAATAGGAGGTGCGATCGGTTCTATATTTGGGCGTCCCGGGGAAGCTGTAGGAAGAGTTGTTGGAGGCGTAATAGGCGGCGGAGCAGCGATAGTAAAAAAAGTAGGTGAAATTTTCAATCCATTCCCGAAAAGACCCGGCAGAATCGGAGGTGGAGGCGGAGGCTGCTATATCACCACTGCTGTTTGCAATGAATATGGGAAGCCGGATAATTGTTATGAACTGACCCAATTCAGAAGCTTCAGAGATAACTGGCTTGCGTATCAACCGGATGGTCAAGAGCTTATTGAGCGATATTATAAGACTGCTCCGGCTATTGTTTCATTGATTAATAAGCAAGCAAATCATGCCGACATATATCGTCAGATAAATGATAATTATCTGACAAAATGCCTGAAATATATCGAAAACGGAGAAAACGAAAAATGCAAAGCTCTGTATATAGATATGGTGGAAAGATTATATAAGGAGCAGGTAAAATGGCAATAAACTTTAAAACCTACCGAAGGAATGATGTTGACAGGAAGTTAAAAACAATGAGTATCAGACCCTTAGATGTTATGATGACCGGAGTTACCGGAGCCGGAAAGTCAACGACTTTAAATACTGTTTTCACAAAAATCGTCGCCAAAGAAGGAAACGGAGTGTATCCTGAAACAATGGATATTGATTCTTATTCCCTGCATGAAGGGATCAGGTTCTGGGACACTCCCGGTCTGGGTGATGGTATAGAGCAGGATAAAAGGCATTCTAAAAAGATGATAGATTTGTTATATAAAACTTACAACAGTAATAATCGTACTTATGGTTTTATTGATATGGCAGTTATAATTATCGAAGGCAGCAATCGTGATATGGGTACTACATATAAGCTTTTAAATGATGTTATTGTTCCAAACATTGACCCGGATAGAATCTTTGTTGCTATAAATCAGGCAGATATGGCGATGAAGGGACGGCATTGGAATACCGAGAAAAATGAGCCTGACAGTACTTTAAAAGCATTCTTGGATGAGCAGGCATTGTCTGTACAAAACAGAGTAAGGGAAGCAACGGGAATGAATATCAAACGACCTGTATATTATTCTGCAAAGACAGGATATAATGTTACAAATTTTCTGGATTTTATAATAGATAATATCCCGACTGAAAAAAGAAAAATTATGAGCAGGTAGAAAGGAAAGCATAACATGAAAAAAACTTATTTAACATTATCAGCCGTATGTGCCGCATTTTTGCTGACAGCGTGCAGTATGACACCGGAAGAAATAACGACATATATGACAAGCCTTGAAGCATCGTACCAAAACGGTGTATACGAGCAGGCGCAGACAGAAATGGAAACTCTCGGCAAAGAGTATGACAAGATGACCGATGAGCAGAAAACAAAATTTGACGAATTAAAATCATCGGTAGAATATGCGGTATCATCATCGGAGGCTATCAATGATGGATTGACCAAGGCTCAAAACTTCCTTGATCAAAAGATGTATTATGAGGCAACTCAGGAGCTTGAAAATCTGACTGCTTCTTACACTATGCCGCCAACGGAGCAAAAAACATTTGATGAAAAGAAAGCCGCTGCTGACAACGGCATTAAGGCATGGAATGCAGCATCCACCATGCAGGAAGCGACACAGCTTTTAAACAGCGGTGATTATAATTCAGCATCTGAGAAACTCGCCGCCTTGGATATATCGTCATTATCACAAGAGCAGCAGGCTGAGTATCAATCCTTACAGACGAATATCAATGATGCAAAAACAGCGGCAGCAGAAGCAAAAGCCGCCGCGGAAGCAAAGGCAAAAGCAGAAGCGGAAAGAAAAGCAAATGAAGGAATTTCGGCATCAAAAGCAAGATCCATTGCCGCAGATGCTATGGGAATGTCTGTTTCTTCTGTAACTATAACAGATAACGGTTCATATTACTCAGCTTCCGGAGAAGAGTATATGTCGGACGGATTTAAAGACGAAGCGGCTTGCAAAGTAGATAAAAAAACAGGAAATGTTTATGATAGAGTAGGTTAAAAAGGAGATAAAAAAGTTTGAAAAAAAG
>JAUNPN010000106.1 GCA_030536655.1 bacterium
ATTAAATTAATTTATAGCTTATGTCGTTAATAAACAGGCTATTCATAGAAACTCAGTAGTTAAAATCCGGGAACTTTTCCATCTCGTCAAATTCCTCGTCGCTCATTTGTTCAAGTTTGCCGAGAAGCGAGTCGGACATCTCCCAAAGCTCCGTTTCGTCCTGTTCAAGATACTGACGCATCACCGTGATTGCGTCCATTGTCCCAATTCTTGTGTTCTTCTGATAGATACAAAGAAGGTTCATTTCGTCGTGAGTTAAGTTTGTCATAGCATTACATCTCTCTTTCCTTAAATTTATTTTGTTTTTTGTCCTGCGGGGGCAGAGGACGGTTCAGCTTTGCAAGAAGCGAGGGCTTTTTATCCGACACTTTTTCGGGTTTTTGCTGCTTGCTTTCCTTTTCAATAGCGTTCGCAAGGGCAAGAAGCGAGATAGATTTACCCGCCTTTACATCGCTTTCAAGCTCCGCCACCGTAGGCTCGCCGTCAACTCCGTGCTGAACGTCAGCCCCGTGCTTATTATCGCCGTTATTGATAACTCCGTCAATCATGTCAAAATCATCTTCGACTGACATCTCGGCGTTTTTCAGATAATTGTCCTTGACGGCTTCCCAATCCTCTTTTTCTATACCGAAAACGCCGTCAAAGTGTGATATTTCCGTGCTGTCAATCACCATAGCTTCGGTATTGTCGGGGTGCAGCATATAAATTGCGGCATTTGTTTCAAAGAGCTTTTGCGCCGTTTCCCTTGTCAGCGGCAGCATTTCTTCATAGTCATAGCCGTATGCGTTCATATCCGCCTGTGTGATGTTCGGATCGGGCAAATCTGCCGACATTTGAGATAATGCCTTTTCGGAAATATCGTCAAGAAGCCTGTTCATATCGCTGTCCGGCAGGGGTTCGCCGTAGGGCAGCTTAACGGAATATTCAGCGATAATCTGCTCCTTAATCTGTTCGAGCTTCATATCGGGATTATCAATCCGACCGCCGTCAACGAGCCGCAGAGTTTCCTTATCGTAAATCGAATAGTCCCACGCATTATCGGTGCGCTGAATATGCAAATAATTCAGACTGTTTTCAAACATCGCTTCATCAAGGTCAAGCTGTTCATTGTCAAGACCTCGCTCCTTTTTGACCTCGGCATAATGTTTATCAATGTCGGTAATCATTGTGTTTGAAGTCTTGTTGATGGTTTCGAGAGAGCTTTTAAGCTCCGACAGCTCCTTGCCCTTGCTCCACGACGCGATATATCCGAAGCTGTTTTCCTCGGTTTTAATGCCGTAATACGCGCAAACCGCAAACGAGATGCTCTCTGCCTGCACCTCCTCGGTATTTCTCGATAATTTAGCCTTTTCGGAATACTGCTCATACAGAAATTCTCTTATGCCTTTTTCACCGCCCAAAAAGTTAAGTCCGTCATTAAGCGGCACAAAGCCTGTTTCGGGAATATCAATGGGCTTGGCGCAGATGATACATCCCGCGTGATTTACGCTGACATTTTTCTCAACGGCGACAGGCTCACCGGGATCGTTGTCGCTCCCGCGTAAATCATAGCAGTAAAGCCCGTCGGGGAGAGTGTTTCCGTCAATTCTGCCGTTGGAAAACAAAGCCTTTTCCCCGAATACTTCAACCTCCTGCAATTTTTCTTCTGGTGCTTTCGTATTATGGAGCTTTGAGTGCGCCAATTCGTGCAGAAGCGCCGATACCGTCTGCACTTCACTCATACCCTCGCGGATAACGATTTTCTGCTCATCAAGAGAGAAATACCCGTCCGCATTGGCTATCGGCTCAAAGGTTATGGGAACAGCAGAGCTGCGGCGTATTGCTTCAAAAAACGCCTCGTAGTTTTCCACATTTCCCGATAAATCGCTTGCAAGCTGCGGAAGGGGCTTTCCGTCCGTCTGCGACACGTCGAATACCGACACTACCCGAAACATAGGAATTTGAATTTCCTTTTCAACCTTAATTTCCTTACCGTTATCGTCAAGCATAGGCAGCTTGGTGTCGGGATCGAGCTTTGTTTCCTCAACCTTTTTCTTAAAGGGCGTTGGAGCGATAATCTTGATACCCTTTTCGCCCTTTTTGACGTTGCGCCCGAATTGGTCTCGCCACTTGTTAAAACCCGCGACGTGCGTCGCGTTGGGCTTCTGCATATAAATGAGCATTTGATTATTCACGCTGTAGCGGTGAAAACGGCTCATCGTTTGAAGATACTGCTTGTATTTGTCCGATTCAAACAAATCCTTTATGCCGTTTTCGATGCTGTCGGTAATATCCTTTAACCTCTGCTTATTGGTTTTCTTTCCCTCCGTAGGTTGAATTGTTTCTGTTTTCTTGTTTTCAGCCATTTAATTTGCCCCCTTTCGTAAAGTCAAGACTGAATGTAGTTTTTTCTCCGTCGTCCGTCATAACGATAAAAGCGTCGTACTTTTTGCCCGTTTTCTCGGAATAAATACCGCTGACATAGGCTTTGCCGTCCTTCAAGAGCTTTTGCGCCATTGTCTTTGTAAGGCTCACTCTCTTTGATGTTAAGAAGCGGTTATCTTTCCACAACGCGAAACGGCAATCATTCTTTTCGCAGAAATAGCCCTTTTTGCTCCCCGTAACATTGCCGCCGCAACGCGGACACTTGCCGACAACCTCTCTGCCCGACGGGAACAATACCTCTGCGCCGTCAATCACCTTGTAATCGTGAACAAGAGTATTCACCATATTCTCAATCGCAGACATAAATTCATCGGGAGCAAGCTCGCCTTTCTCTATTTGAAGAAGCTGTTGCTCCCACTGCGCGGTCAAAAGCGGTGACTGCAATTCTTCGGGAAGGATCGTTACAAGGGACGCGCCGATACCGTCGGGTATTAGATTAACGGTTTTCTGTCCCTTTTTTCGCGTTACAAAGCCTGCGGAAACTAACTTTTCAATAATTGAAGCTCTCGTCGCGGGAGTGCCAAGCCCCTTTCTCTCGGCTTCATCAGGAATATCCTTTGCGCCCGCTTTTTCCATCGCCGACAGTATCGTGTCCTCGGTAAAGTGCTTCGGCGGCGTTGTTTTGCCCTCCGTAACAGCAATGTAATTCGGGTTTAATACCTGTCCCGCATTTAATTCTGTCAGATTACTTTCAGGCTCATCGGTTTTAAGGTATATTTTCCAACCGAGGTTGGTAACAAATTTTCCTTTCGCGGTAAATTCCCTGTTTCCGCAGAAAATCACAGCCGTGGTTTCCGTATAAACATACGGTTCGCTTACGGCGCAAAGGGTTCTTCTTGCTATGAGTTTCAGTATTTCGCGCTCTCCGGCAAGAAGCGATGATATATCCATACCTTTAACGCTATTTGTAAGGATAATCGCGTGGTGGTCGGAAACTTTTTTATTGTCACAAATCTTATCAGCATTTATATTATTAGGAGACACCAAATCAATAGCTTCTGCGGATATAACAACAATATCGCTTACAGAGCCTTTCATATCCTCTGTCAGAAATTTGCTGTCCGTTCTCGGATAGGTACAGAGTTTCTTCTCATAGAGAGATTGAAGATAATCAAGCGTCTGCTGTGCTGTATATCCCAACATTCTGTTCGCGTCCCTCTGGAGCGTAGTCAGGTCGTAAAGCGTCGGAGTGTTCTCGCGCTTTTCTTTACGCTCAACTGATTTTACAACTGCTTCATCATTGTTACAAATCTGCGCAGCCGCCGTTGCCTTTTCCTCATCCGCAAACCGTTCACTTTCAGCCTTAAAACCGCCGAAATCAAGCGACACCTTGTAAAACGGCTCGCTCTTAAAGGCATTTATCTCAGCTTCGCGCTGTACTATCATCGCCAATGTGGGCGATATTACCCTGCCGACATTCAGCGTTCTGTGATACAAAACCGAAAAAAGCCGCGTTGCGTTGATACCGACAAGCCAATCCGCCTTGCTTCGGCACAGCGCCGCAAGGTAAAGATTATCATATTCGCTGCCTGGACGGAGGTTATTAAAACCGTCTCTTATCGCCGCGTCCTCCATTGAGGAAATCCACAGCCGCTTCATCGGCTTATCACACCCCGCAAGGTTATATACCGTTCTGAATATCAGTTCGCCCTCACGTCCGGCATCGCAGGCGTTTATGACCTCAGTAACATTCTCATCGTGCATTAAATTTGAAATGATTTCAAACTGTTTGCGCTTATCCTCACTTATGGCATACTGCCAAGCGTCGGGAATAATCGGCAAATCCGAGTGTTTCCATTTTCCGTAGCTCTCGTTATAGCTCTCAGGCTGTGCAAGCTCGGCTAAATGCCCGAAGCAGTGGGAAACGGCATAGCCGTTCCCCGTAAAGTACCCGTCATTGTGCTTTGTCGCTCCGATTACATTAGATATAGCCCTCGAAACAGAAGGCTTTTCGGTTAAAACTAACTTCATTCTTTCAAATCCTCGCTTTCTTCATCGGCGCTGTCGTCCGTGTTGCTGTCCTCGTCGCCGCTTTCAACCTCATAATCCGTTTCGTCCTCGGTTTCGTAGTCATCGTCCTCCTCGTAGAAGTCGTTGGGATCGGTCGTTCCTTTTGTGCTTGATTTCTTGTTCTTAACCTTAAACCAATAGAACGCGCCGCCCGCGCCCGCAAGAGCAAACAAAATAAGAATTATAAGGGAAGCCGACGAACTCTGCTTTTCCTCCGTAGGCTCTTTTTCAGTCGGCACGGGTGTAGCCGTTGACGTTGATGCACATTGATCCTTGTCTTTCGAGCATACGGGACAGTCTGCGTTTACGCTCCCGACCTCGCATTTAGTGGTACAAGTGCAGGTTGCCGTAACCGCGCTTTTATCCTCGTCCTCCATAAGAGCCATTAAATCGGCTTCATCGACCGCGTTTAGGAAATACACATTTTCCGTGTCGCCGCTGCGGTCTATAATAATATAGAAGGTATTGCCGTTTTTGGACTGAACCGTGATAAACTGCTTATCTTCTATGGTGTCCTCGTCGCTTATCTGATGCACGTCATCAACCGATGTAAGATTTCCCTTCGGCGTAAGCGGAGTTTTGCTCTCAACGCTGTCGTTTACGCTCACCTCATCGGCTGACACATTTGCCGATACGGGAAAAGAAAAAGCTGTCATACCGAGTACAACAGCCATAGTTATTAAAAAGATGTTCTTAAATTTCATTGTCGTTTTCCTCCAAATCATTTTTAGTTTCGGGAGCTTTCTCGTTCTTACCGAGCAAGCTCAAAAGCTCGTCAATCGTAAATCCACTTGTGCGTACCGCGCCGATAATCTCGGCATTTTCAAGCTGCGTTATTTTCTCCGCAAGCCTTTTGTTTTTCGCCTGCATAGCCGCGATTTTACTTTCGTTTTTCGCGTATTCGTCCTTTAGCCTTAAAATTCTCTCGTTCATTGTTACCTCCTGTTTAGGGCAAACGCCCGTATTGCATAAAATGAGAACTGAAATATGATGAATTAACGCTTGCAAATTGAATGGGATCTCCGCAATGAATCATCATACCGTCGCCTACATAAATTCCGACGTGGGACGCGCCCGCCGTGTTATACGTTTTCTCAAAAAATATCAAATCGCCCGGTCTTGCGTTTTCGGGGGATACCCTCACGCATTGCTGACGCAAGCCCTCCGCCGTGGTTCTGCCGACGCTCCAGCCGCTGTGATTTACCACCCAACACACAAAGCCCGAACAGTCAAATGAAGTAGAAGGACTGCTGCCGCCCCATACATACGGGTAGCCGAGATACTTTTTCGCTTCGGTAATCATCGCCGCAAATTTGTCGTCCGACAGCGCGGCCGGCGGTATGGCGTAGTCCTCATATTCGGTGTTGATGTACTTATCCACATACACCGAGTCGGTGAACAAATCAGGTCTGTTCCCGAGGGTTTTCATATATCCGGCGTACATTTCCAACTGCTCCTCGGTAAGAATTTCATACGGGATATGCGATAAATTGTTGTTGACGAGCTTAACGGTACAAATATAGTAGGTGTAGGTTTCCTCCGATGTTAAGCCGTCGGGGTTTGTAACCGTTCTCGTCCGTTGTTCCGTTGTAACGGTTTCCGTCAGAACGTACTGCCGCGAGAACAAATCGTTGATGTTGCTCTCTGCGTCCGATACAGTCCATGCGCCCTGGTGAATCGCAGTCAGCGCGGAGATAAGCACATACGGATCGTGTTCTATGTCGTCAAGCTCATACACATACTCGTCATAGCTGTGTGTGCTTTCGTAATCGGAAATAGTGTCCGACAATTCCTGCTCCAATTCCTTGTACTTTTCCTCTGCCGCAAGCATTTCGCTGTCCTCGCTGGGATAGGTGGAGCTTGCTATTGCCGATGACGCGCCCTCGAATATAACGGAGCAGGAGGAGCAGATACAGCAGATAATAACGATAACGGCGGCAATACCGCCTATTATCGCAAACGCCGTTTTATGCCTTCCGATAAATTCAGCAACCTTTTTTGAGGTTTCGGCGGTCTTTTTTGACGCTTCCTTTGTAATCTCGGACGCTTTCTTTGTTTGCGCTCCACTGTGCTTGACTTTTGCGTACTCCTTTTTGATAGCCTGCTTCTGCTGCATTTTAGACTGCGGGTTAGAGTGCGGAGCTTCGCGGGACTGATACTTCGCCTGTTTGTTAAGCACGTTGATATTCGCCTTGTCGGCTTGCTTTTCAGCCTTTTCAGCCGCCTTGTACGGCTTCAGCTTTGAGGAACGGTATGTAAACTTTGCCGTTCTTACGCTTGTTTCAGCCGTTTTCTCAATACCATGCGTTGTACTTGCTGCCGCGCTGTCGTCCTCGTTATCGCGCAGAACATTTACGGCAGTACCCGCCGCTATTTGGACGGGTACTGTTTTAACCTCCGATTTCAAGTGCGATGAGGGCTTTTTCTTGTCGATTTCCTCAAACATTATCTTAGTTTTGACCTTGCCGCTTTTCTCGTCAACAAACCTTTGCTTCTTCTTTACCCTTTTCTTCGGTATATTCGCTTCTGCCTGTTCCAATCGGTCTGCGGCTTTGTCCGATTTCTTAATTGATTTTTGTAGTTCGGGACTTTGCCGTTCCTCCTCGGTAAACAGAAGTCGTGGGGCTTTCTTGGGCATCCGTTACCACCGCCTTGCTTGTTCTTATTTTTCATAATCATTCCTCGCTTTCAGCGTCGTTGTCGGTATTCTCGCCATTTCCCTCGTTGATGTAAATATCCGCTGAAATGGATACGGGCTTGCCTGAGGAAAGAATATCTGCGATAACGTTCAAAAGCTCCTCCAAATCACCGCCTGTGGGAATATCCGCTTCGCCGTATTCGTCCTCATCGTCCTCGTATTCCTCGCACATATCGCACGGTTCTTCCGATTCTGCCGCGATTTCTTTCATCGTTCGGTAAACAGCATAGCTTACCCTGCCGACATTTTTGGACGCATCCTTGAGCCGCGCCGTCATTGTGCAGCCGGGCAAGCGGTCGATGCCCTCGGTCAGTTCGCCTATCATATTGTAGAGCAAGCCCGCACCGTCAATAATGCTTTGAATTTTCTCGTAGTTGTAGTTCATAATGTTATCCTCCTTCATATAATCTCTTTTTTCTTGAAATACTCATAGATGTACTTCTTGCCCGCTGTTGTAATAAGTGTGTATGTTCCTTGATGCCTGTTCTGCGGATTGGTATAATCGCGCAGAATGAACAAGCCCTTTTCAAGAGCCTTGCCGTGCGGTCGCAGTTCGCCGTTCGGTTTGCGGTAGATGAATTTGTGCTTCAGCAGCAGATTGATAAAGCACTTCTGCGGAATTTGAAATTCCTTTGCCGTATCGCGAAAATTTGTAGCATAGCCGGGATCAACAAACATATCAAAGTACACCGCTTTCGGGAGCGCCATTTTAAGCTGCTTCTCCAACTCGGCGGTTTTACGCTTGCCCGCTTTGAGCCTTTCGACAACATCGCACATTAAATCAGGATTATCTGTTACCGCATCAAGCAGATTGTTCGTCATATATACGCCGTGCTTGCGAATGGACGGAATAACCTCGGATGTTATCCAATGCTTAAACTTTTTAGCGGTCGGGAGCTTGCTTGATAAGATGAGCGAATAAAGTCCCGACTCGCTGATAATATACATTTGCCTATTCTGAC
Organism: bacterium; assembly: GCA_030536655.1. Taxonomy (GTDB): domain Bacteria; phylum Bacillota; class Clostridia; order UBA1381; family UBA1381; genus UMGS1958. Next base: position 8,095 of record JAUNPN010000106.1, read on the forward strand.
CTGATGCACCGATTTGGTGCATCAGCTTATCCTCAGCTTCAACGTGTTTTCTTATAGCGTTATCAGCACGTTCATACCCTAATGCTGTCGCAACATCTTTACCTACAAACCACGGTTCGCCGTCAATCGTAACAGTCCTCACGCTGCCAAATTCCTCATTCGTGAATATCTGTAACTTGTTATCCATAAAATCACGTCCTTTCCGCCTGCTCCTGAGGCTTGGTCGTCATTATCGCATAGAGCTTCGTATCCTTCGGGAAGCGGTCAACGAACGGCAGTATCGTACTGCCGTAGAACAGCAGCCCCTCGCCCTCGCTTGAATGGGTAACATAGGATAACTGATGGTTCGAGATATTAAGCTGCTTCGCAAGTATCTGTCTGTCGCCCTGCGCTTGATTAAGCATATACACATAATCGCTGTTTTCAAAGATGTTCTCAACTTCTCTTGAAGATAAAAGGTCTTTTACATTCTGCGTTATGCCTGTGGGAATACCGCCCCACTTACGAAAACGTTTCCAAATCTCAACCGTATACGCCGCCGTCTGCTCCTCCTTTAACAAGAGGTGCATCTCGTCGATGTAATAGCGCGTGGATTTATGCGCTTCGCGGTTAATTGTAACTCTGTTCCAAACCTGATCCTGCGTGATGAGCATACCAATTTTCTTTAACTGTTTTCCAAGCTCCTTAATGTCGTAACTCACAACTCTGCTTTCGATATTTACGTTTGTCCTGTGGTTGAATACGTTTAAAGAGCCTGTTACATAGATTTCAAGCGCGGTTGCGATATACTGCGCCTCCTTTTCGTCCTGCTTTCTAAGCTCGTTGTACAAATCCTCAAGAATAGGCATATTCTCCGGACGGGGATCGTTCAAATACTTCCTATAAACAAGGCGTACACAGCGGTCAATAATGGTTTTCTCAACAGGCTGTAATCCCTCCTTGCCACCGACGATTAACTCACAAAGCAACAGAATGAAATCTGACTTTAACGACAGCGGATTTTCCTCCTCTGAGTAGTTGAGATTCAAATCCATAGGATTGATATAGTCCGTTGAAGTAGGCGAAATCTTTATCACCTGTCCGTGCAGACGTTCCACAAGGGAACCGTACTCGGCTTCGGGATCGCAGATGATAATATCGTCCTCGGTTACAAGAAATACATTTGCAATTTCGCGCTTCGCCGAAAAACTTTTACCGCTGCCCGGCGTACCGAGTATCAATCCGTTCGGGTTTTTTAACAGTTTCCTGTCAACCATTATGAGATTGTTTGAAAGCGCGTTCACGCCGCAGTAAAGGGCTTCTTTGCCTGTCTGGAATAATTCCTGCGTGGTAAAGGGTATAAAAATAGCGACGCTCGATGTAGTCAAACCCCGCTGTATATCTATAAGGTTTTTACCAAGCGGCAGAGAGGACATCAGCGCCTCCTCCTGGCGGAAATCAAGCCGTTCAAGCGTGCAGTTGTATTTCTGTGCAATGGACTTTGCCTGAAACACGTTACTGTCAAGCTGACGATTCGTATCGCCGAGGTTTACAACGATAAATGTCATTAAAAACATTCGCTCATTTCGGCTTTGCAAATCCTGCAACAGCTTTTTCGCTTCACTGCCGTATGTGGCGAGGTCAGAGGGAATTATATCCATGTCATAACCCGACCTAACAGCTTTCTTCTGTTCCGCTATCTTCATGGAGTCAAGGTCGGTGATTTTGCGTTTTATCGTTTTTATCGCCTTGACTTGGTCTATCGACTGAATGTGCATAGACACGATAATCGAGCTTTCCATATCAAGAAAATCCGCAAGCATCCTGTCCGACAGCTCCGGCGCGAGTATCTGTAAAAAATACGCACTCCCGAATTTACTGCCTACCTTAAAGCCGTAGCCGTTCCTAAACTCAAACGAGGTCGGGGCGATAAAATCCTTTACGGACAAACCCGTTTTCGGAAGCCAATCCCACGAGAAGCGGAACGGCTCGGCTGCGTCAAGGTGGAACATATCATACATCACTTTGAGCCTTTCCGCACCATTAAGCGAGGTAGCCTTAACTCCAAGCCTTTTGAAGTTGTTGAGAATATCCGTTTCGATACGCTCAATTCTCGGCTTTGCGGTTTGAATATTGTCGGCTTCTATGCCGAAGGTGATATACTTTGTTTTAATCAGTCCGTTGTTGCCCCTTGCAAGCCTGTCTTGAAGCATCTCGGTGTATTCCTCGCGTATCTCGTCAAAGTCGTCGCCCTGTGGCTCAATAATGAGTTGACTTGAAAAGCTGTCGTCCTTTGCCGATAAATTCATAAATGACAGCTCAAAATGTACCGAGCTGTCAAAGTAGTTCAGAAAGTCGCTCCAGCCGTCAAATATCGCGGTCTTATCCTCATTCTGATTAAGCTGATAATTGATGTCCTGAAACTGTATCGTTTTTGTGTAGTAGTTGTCGTCAATCCTGCATATTCCGTCCTTAAACATCTGCTTAAACGGAATACTGTCCTGCGCTGATATTTGTTTTTTGTCCTCTTTTTTAGCCTTGCGAATAGCCGTATCAATGGCTTTTTTGTCCGCGCGGCTCAAGTTTTTTGCGTACAATTTGCGTAACCTCCTTTTCGAGTTCCTCCTGTCGTCTTAAACAATCATAGAAGTTATTTGTCATATACGGACGTTCCTTCGGGCGAAGGAAACAAACCTCTATGATGTTTTTTAATATTTTCTCAAGCGGCTGTCCGTGCTTTTCGTACATTCCCAGCATAAAGCAGGGGAGCATTAAAATTATCATAAGCATTGCCGACACGCTTGTTCCGAGCGCGTTCTTTGTGAGAAAGAATACCGGCAAGCCTATGACAATCCCTGCGCCAAAGCATATAAGCTGCCGTTTGGTAAGGTTGAACATTACCTTTGTTTTCACCTTTGTTAAATCCTTCGGGACGGATACATAAGCCATAAAATTTCCTCCTTCCGTTTAGTGCGCTCCGAACACACTCTTTGCGAGCGAGCCTGTCTTGAACAATGTAAAGCACAGCAAAACCGTATATCCCATACACGACCAAATAGCCGTGCTGACGTTTGTATCCACAATCATATTCTGAACCAATACGGCATAAATCGCTATACATACCATAATTAAGAAGCCCTGAAAACCTAACGCGAACAAGCTCTTGAGATAATTCTGTCCCATCTGTCCCCATGAGTGGTTTACCATTGTTGACATAGGTATAGGCGCGACTGAGGTTACAAGATATATCTCAATCATTCGCCCGTAGGCGATGATGAAAATACATATCGATAAAGCCCACATTGTAATTCCGACTATAAATGATTGCAGCCAAAGTCCAAGCAATTCGCCTATACCCATAGCGGTCAAACGCGCTTCAAGGTCTGCAAAGTGAGAAGCTATATCAATATTGAGCGTTCCTGTTATGATGCCGGACGAACGGCTTATCACATTTTGCGCCACATCGAACACGCCCATTACCAAATCCCAGGTATGCGATACGATAAGCACCGCACAGGCTGTTTTGAATATCCATTTGAAAAACAGCCAAGTATCAACGTCGTGCAAGTTGTTCCTGTCCGTGATAAGCTGTATCAGCTCCAATGTCATTACAATAGCGAGTATTACTCCCGCTATCGGTAAAATAACATTGTCCGACAGGTTTTTTATCATATTGAATATGCTGCTGTTCCACGCCTGCGGCGTTTGTCCCACCTGCGTACTGATTTCCGAAACCTTTGTGTTTACATTGTCAAACAGTCCCGACAAATTGTTCATTATGCCATCGACAAGAAGGTTTTTTATCCATTCGGTGAATTTATCAAAAATGTAATCCAACGAGTTCTCCTCCTTTCAAAAATCCCCGCAAGGTTAAAGTCTTACGGGGATTTTTCCGTCATATTTCTTTAGCTGAACAGTCCTGACAAGAGCGGCACAAGCGTCATACCGATAAGCGCAACGCCTCCACCCGCCATCAGTTGAGTAATACGTTTATTGCGGTGGAATAGGAAATTTGAAATAGAAACAGCAATTT